>JAWXAN010000050.1 GCA_034439475.1 Candidatus Zixiibacteriota bacterium | reverse complement strand
CACTGCTTGCGGTGTGATCTTTATCTTGGCGAATATCGGACGTCAGTCCGCCGCGGCGGGACTGACCTACAAATATCGTTAGTGTGGTGTCGGGCGCCCATGCTGGGGATGCTATCCCTCGCCCGACACTATGGTTGAACAGTCAGGCGGGGGCGCCTGACTGCACTTCTATTTACCCTGGATTCCCGCGTTTGGGACTGTTGCAAAAGTTCTTGATTTTATTTGGTAAATGATTTGTTTATAGTCATGCAAACAAAACGAAAACAGATACAACAACGGATGATTATTCTTCCTCCTTTGGAAGCATTTGTCCCTGTAGATCATCGCCTGCGTCGCTTACATGGCGTATTGGATGTCAGCTTCGTTCATGAAACGGTACGCTCCTCCTACTGCCAGGATAACGGTCGGCCATCGGTTGATCCCGAGGTGATCATTCGCCTGTTCGTGATTCAAGCCGTAGAGGGGATCAGCCATGTTCGTGAGCTCATGCGTCAGGTTCAGGTGAACCTGGCCTACCGCTGGTTTATCGGCTATGAACTTGACGAGGAGCTGCCGGATCATTCGACAGTGTCCCGAGCCTTTGACCGCATGGGCGACGAGGTTTTCAATAATGTATTCTCTTGCAGTATTGCCCAATGTCAGACAAGCGGGTTGATCGAGGGGAAAGTCCTGCATGTAGATGCGACGACAGTGCGGGCCGATTTAGACAAGCAGAAAGTAAACAAAGTCGACAGTCCCGATGGGGATGCCCGTTTTGGTCGATTTGGAGATGGTACGAAGCAGCCGGGCTACAAGCAGCATACGGTGGTCGATGATACCTCGCGGGTGGTGGTGGCTGTCACGGTGACGGCAGCGAATCACAGTGAGGAAGAGAGTATGCTGGGCGTCGTTGACCAGGCACGGGATCGTCTGGCTCGGACACCAGAGGTTCTGTGCGCGGATTCGGCTTATGCCAGTGCGTCCAATCAAGCTGGCTGTGAAGCGCGCGGGATACGTCTGGTTCGTCCTCCGCGGAAGCCCAAGAGCGCTATGAGCGAACAGTATTTTGGCATTGAGCAGTTTAGCTATGATGAAGAGGTCAATGAATTTATCTGTCCGGCCGGTCAACGTTTACGCTGTGTCGGTTCCTTTAGCGGTCGTCGAGAGCGACGGAAGTATCGAGCGTCGAGACATGCCTGCCGTCCCTGTGACCTGAAAGCTCAGTGTACCGTGGCGCCTCAGCGCTGTCTCAATGCCGGTGTTCATCATGGGGCTTTGGTTCGTTTATGGGCCGATAGCCTGAGCGAGAGCTTTCGCAGTTTGTATCGACGTCGTGCTCCGGTAATAGAAGGAATCTTTGCTGAGGCTAAAGAGCGACATGGATTGCGGCGTGCCTGGCGGCGTGGTCTGTCCAAGATGCGTCTGCAGTGTCTGCTGATTGCTGCGGTTATGAACTTCAAACGGGTAATTGCCCATGGTCAGTGTCCCTATGCGGCTTTGTACGCAATTCAGAGGATAATAAATGCTCTGAGACAGAATCTGGGCTCAAGACAAACGTTCCCAGGAACGGTATCGATAGATCAACAGTCCAAACGAACGATACATCCCTCACTCGCCTAAACAGGGCTTTTGCAACAGTCCCGCACGCTGGGGTGACAGAGTCGAGTGCTGAGGTGACAATGCACATCCCCCCCTGTTCAAAATCTGCACAGCTCCCTATATATCCGTAAATCCTCCGCGTACACCCTTAAGTCTGCCGCAAAACAAACGATAATCACAGGAAAGGCCCGTAAACGACAACGTACATTGCGAAGGAACCTCTATGAGAAGATTGCCGTGCCTGCCCACCTGTGGAGGATCATTCAAATTGCTTATGGTTTTTGCCACTCTGCTTGCACTCCCGGCAACGACCAATGCCATTGACAAGTCATCGCCTCGTATTCGTAAAGTTGAAAATCCACTGATAACAGACATCCGTCTCAGCCCGTCGCTTGCCACAGCCGACACCTGTTCTGTGTCTCCCAACAGCGAGATCATATACCTCATCGAAGGCTGGCTTGCGGGGGCCGAACTCTACAAATCATATATGGACCCTTCAGCGACCTGTCCAAATCCATATCCCTTTACCGTTACCGAAATTAATCTCCCCATGTCATTTGATGCCGCAACTCAGCTTGTGGTATCCGTCGATGTGGAGCTTGTCGATGATACATCCTATCCCGGGTGTCCAATTCCTGGCGTGCCTATCGCTATTTCAAAAGACTGGAGTCTCAATATCCCCGCCGGAGGCGGAATATTCAACATCTGGATTCCTCTCGACAGCCCAGTGGTAGTCAATGGCCCATTCTTTGCCGGCTTTTTTATTTCCAACACCATCAGCGCCACTGTTAATGCCGCCCTCCTTGCCGACAGCACACCCGCCGAATGCACCTCGTTCAACATCTGGGACGAAAATATTGGCTGGATAGATTTGGTCAACAACGAGTACTACAACTTTCCCGGCAACCTTGCAATGGAAGCCGCAGGCGTGCCGGGCGGTAACGGCGGAGGCGGAACAGTCCAGCCCAATCCGCAGGCTATCCTCTTGTCCCCTTCAACCAGCGCCCTTGTTCTCGGCGAAACTGAACTCTGGGCCGCAGACAGCTCCGGCTCGACAATCATCGATTACATTTCATTTTCTTATTCGTTCAATGGCCTTCCCCATGTCGAGATCGGACGCGATTACGATGGCTCATCGCCGCTACGAAGTGGGACCGCGTCGGCTGTCTCCGGAAACGGATTCAGCGTAATTTGGAACACCTCAAGTCTCGCCGAAGGTTCGTATACCCTCCGCGCGACATCGAATGACACCCTCGGACGAAGTTCTTTCTCCACCGCCGTTATCACCCTCGATCCGACTCCGCCCACACCGAGGATAACATCGCCCGACAACGCCGAAGACTTTTGCTCCCCCTTAAATATTCTGATGAACTGCAACGATGAGAACATGTCATTCATCGAACTCTATCGCAAACCCGCCGCGAATACCTATCATGCCGGTCTGACCCTCATGAATCAGTTCAGCGCCGGGGACAACAACGGCAATCCCAACGATGGCAATTTCGTTTCCAATGGCGAATTCGGCGACTTTTACAGCGGCCCGGCATCAGCCGCTATGGCCCTCAAACTTTGGGCGGGGCGAGGCTACACCGCCGTTGCCACTCAAGGCGCAACACCAATGACAATGACCGCTCTGGCTGAAGCGTTGGCTGTATCCTTCGCCACACGCGCCAAACGCGGCACCTACGACGAAAAATTTTATGCCGGCTTGGGTTCATATCTCTTCTCCAAAGGGAACCAGCTCAAAGTCGACTACAAACGCGCGCCTGGCTATTTTGACATTCGAACCTGGGTCGAAGAAGAAGAGCGCGCTGTGATAATCGGTCTGAGCGGCAATAAAGGTTTCTGGCTGGCGGTCGATGGTTTTAACGGATGGAAACAGCCCGACGGAAGCTATAAAGTGTATATTGCATCGCCGCTCACTGGCGCAATCGAGGAATTGCCTGTCAGAAATTCCGGCTCATTCAGCGAAATATATTTCAACAGCAACTGGCATAGAATCGACATCATGATATCAGTCCATGCCCCGAACTGGAGCATCACTCGTACCTTCACCAAGGCCGACCTAACTGGAAGCGATGGTTGGTCGGTGAGTTATGAACCAACTGGTCTGACCGAAAACGGACTTTACTTTTTCAGAGCCTCAGGAAAAGATTTAAGTAATTATCGCGGAACACACACTCTTTTGCTTCGCTATACCTGCGTTGGCGCATTCGCCAAAGGAGACCTCGATAATGATGGCACGGCCGATATCGGCGATCTGCTATTACTGATGAGCTATCTGACTTCGGGCGGCGCCGCGCCAGTGGGCGGGGCTTTGAGAGCCGATTGCAATTGCGATGGAATAGTTAATCTGAGCGACGCTGTCTATTATATGAATTATCTCTTTGGCAGCGCCTCAGCCCCGTGCTATTGAGATTGATTTTTATAAAAAAGCCGTCCTACCCAAAAAAGCAGAACGGCTTTTTTAAAAGTCTATTTCTGCACAACTCCTTACCGCCTTGCAACCGATGCATTGATCGCCCGTTTAGCAACCTGCGGATCTATACCGCAAATCGACGCCAGAGTCGCGATTGCCTCATCGAGCTTGCTCAGCCATTCTTTCTCGGGATATTTTGCGCGAAGGTCAGCGATGACCTCATCGGCGATAACGGTAATAGACTCCGCGAATTTCTGCCGTCTTCCGATTTTGAGAAACGGTATGACATGCTTGTTGACAAGATACGTAGCCAAAGCAAGTCCGACTGATCCAAGCAGTCCAAAAAGTGAACTCCTGTCAAAAATCGATGCGTTCATAAAATCTCCTTACTTTACTTTGTTTATTATTTCAATTCTTGTTGTTTGCCCGTGCTGTGGTGTCGGTCCGCGGACGCCCGACACTCTTAGCATACAGGGTACCCCACCGCAAGCGGTGTGGTACAAGATGATGTGCACATAATTGGAGTGCAGGTAGTGGACAGCGAAGCATTCACTTTAGAGCTGACGCAGGTTGACAGATCAGTGGCAGTTCCGGGAATTTGGCCGAAGCAGTGGTCAACGTCTGCCAACTTGGGCGACACAATAGGCATGGAAGTAGCCGTCGTCGATAAAACCGGCCAAAACTCCTTGACGATAAATACTGCAACCCTCTCAGTCTTAGCAGACTCGCAGGGAGATACACTGCCTCCCACCTCTTTGACGCTGACTGTCGACAGCTCGGCGTCTGCCGGTGAGGCAGCAGTGATACGCATGGAAGGCATCTTGGGTGTGTCTTCGCACGTGGGCATCTACTTGGGCAATCTAATCATCTCTCTGCCCCAAGCAATTTTAACCTGTCCAATTTCTGTCAACGTGAAGAATCTAAGCTGTTGCATTGCAAGCGCTGGCAACGTCAACTGCGATCCCGGCGACGGGGTCGATATTGCCGATCTTACTGCGTTGATTGATAATCTTTTCATATCCTTCGCTCCACTTTGCTGCGAGCAGGAAGCCAACTGCGACAATATTGGCGGCGTCGACATCGGCGACCTGACAGCATTGATTGATCACCTGTTTATCAGCTTAGCTCGGACTGCGACGTGTCAGTAGACTCTCATTCTTTTCAACGACCGTGGGCCATTCCTCATCCGGAGCGGCCTTCCCTTTTATCTGAGCCTATACAAGAGATGAGTGATCAAGAAAAAGAGCCAATTCACATAGAAAGCGAATTGGCTCGATAAGGAGCGGAATTTAGTTTGGACTGGTCAGCAATCTACCTGCTCGTAATTCCAGATTAACCCGGACATCTACGTGGGCATATTGCCTGGCCTGTGCGGTAAAGCCCTGTAACATGCCCCATAACGTGGTCACGTTTTCACCCTCTTGAATGCCGGTCGTCCAGGCGTGACCTACACTCTTAACTAACTGTCCACGAAATCGTGGGAAGGTCAGCGAGAGTCTCTCCAATCGGTGTGCTCATGGCCCTTGCAACGGTGTCCGTGATTCGGTCATTATTGCCCCGACTTTCTACGAATCTGTTGAGCATTGGCATGGCCTGCTCGGAAAAGCGCTCAGGAGCCCATTTCCGATGGACAATCCGCAGCTCCTCAACTTGTTCTGCGCCCCACACGATATGGTTGCCGCGGATGGACATCCTCCGCGCGTACTGTTTCCGACGGATTGACGATTGTATTGATGCGTGAGATGAGTGCCTTAGGCATCTGTTCATTCGGCTCGGCAAGTTGGGCAATCAGCTTTCCAATACCTGTTTTCATTTTTTCCTCTCTTGCAGGTGAGTTATGTCGCATGGAAAGGATTTCCGTTTCTGAATCACTGGTGATTTACTAGTAAAATTGCGCAATGGGTTGCTGTCTGTTTCTACTTGTATGAGCGGTTGCAATTGTCGATTTTGACTCTGTAATCGGCTCATTGATAGAAGGATATCTGCGCGGGAAAAAATTTGGCATAACCTTTGCTTTACGATGTATCGAGCACAAAGTGCATTGATAATGACTGAAAGGAAGATCTAAATGGTCACGTACAAACGTCAGAATAGGATTCAAATTTATTGGCTGGTAGCCCTCGTTGTTTTTGTCCTGACTATGACTAGCACATGGGATGATGTATACGGTGTCGGCAACCCGAGTAATGTTGTGGACACGACGAAGACCTCAAACGGAAGTGAAAGCCTTCCTAAGGGCAGCACAAATCCGCCTTATGAAACGCCCGGAGAACCGGTTTCAGGGGTACCCGAGCCGGCTACCTTGATTTTATTGGGAAGTGGATTGAGCGCGATTTATCTGTATGGCCGCAATCGGAATAGATTGAAAAATTAGCGATTCCCAACCCCTTCTCTCTGGCGCTTCTTGAGTGATATTTGTCTCAGGGGAGCGTTTTTTTTGGCGGAGCGGGAGAACACTTAGTCTTTGCCGGAATTAAAGCGGATCAACTGATTCCAGTTTATAACTCCGCCGTCGCAAAAACGATTCACAAAGTCGGCGGTCAATGTATTGAGGTTTTCAATATAAAGTCGCTTCGCCTCTTCATTGCGTTCTAATGCTAAGTGACCCAAGGGCTCAATAATGTCCCGGTACAACTCCTCATTGCCTCCGAAGATCAACTCCCAAAATCTCTGACCACATAATCTCTCATGAGTGCCTTTTCTGGAGCGTTTGGGCAGCAATTCGTATTTACCATTGTTTTACCTCGGAAATTGTAAATCAGAGGGGGGGTAAAGTAAGCACACCATTGAATGTGGTGCAGACCGGGGATGGCCAGCACGTTTATTGACCCTGGATTCTCCGCCATTGGCGGACTGGAATGACATTATCGGGTATGCCATTATAAAAAAGACCCCTACACGACGTTCTTCCAAAAAGTGCTTAATAATGGCTGGTTTGCCGGTATTGATTTACCTTGAATTAGAATCAACATCCCCTTATATTCTTGGCTGATTATAGATTATGATGCCCCGACCGATAATACGAAGAATGACCAGCCGCCGAATCGCCCGACTTATATTTCCACTGATAATTGCCGCTCTCGCACTTACATCGTGCGCCGACAATTATGCAGTCCGTCTTCGCTATGCCGCAGAGAAGGAACTGTTTGATATTGAGAAAGATGTCAATAAGACAAGTATCAAACCAGAGCTCAATGATCCGGCATTTTTTAAGGAGATTCGCACGCGTTACGGCAGCCTCCTCGATTACTGCTATTCCGCGCTTGATTCGATAGACCCGCAGAAATATCCCGAAGAAACAAGCAATCTGTACCAACTGACCTACAGCGCGGCGACCCGACTGTCGCAGTTCTATTATGCCGCTGAGCAGTTTGATACATGCGCCGTCATTATAGACCGGCTCATGCGCGAGATTCGCATTAACGAATCGGGACAAATGAACAACTACTACAATCTTGGCCGAGCCCTCCAGGCCTCGGGCAAATGGGACAGCGCGCTGGTTGTCTATACGGCCGCTATCGAGAAGTTCAATCCGCCCATCGATGCTGACGGCGAGATCATGTTCAGGCTCTTTAATATTCCAATGAATATTTACGAGGTCGCCCAGACCAGCCGCGATGTCGAGCAGAACGCATCGGCCTTTACTCAGGCGGAATACTACTATCAGGATATTATCAGCCGCTATCCCGGGGAGAAGATCGCATTTGCATCCTATGCAAACCTTGCCAAATTATATAACGACTCAAAGATGTGGCGTGAGGCGGTCTATTCCCTGAGCCATCTTACTGACACAGCTGGATTTGTGTTCGTGAACGCGCAGATGCAAATCGCTGATATTTATGCCATGCAGTTGAAAGTCTTCGATACCGCGCTCATGAAGTATGACGAAATTGACGCCAAACTAACGGGAAATGACACCCTCTACCGTCCGACAATTTTTTACAAGAGGGCGGTGGTTGCTCTTAATCAGAAACGGTTTGCCGACGCCCGGGCCATGCTGGTTCAACTTGAGCATCGCTACCCGGGCTATTTTGCCGGAAATCCTTCGGCACAGCAGGCGAAGGCGCGAACTTTTGAATTAGAAGACAACTGGGAGCGGGCAGAAGGGGAGTATCGATTTCTTATCGAAAAATACCCCGACGCGCCTGAAGCAATGTCCACGTTGCTTTTTCTCGCGCAACACTATGCCGACAAAGGGCTCAATCTTGAGTCTGATAAATGGTACAATCGGGCCGAAAAGCATTTTGATGAAATTGCCGCCATTCATTCCGGAACAGCCAAAGAGGCAACCGCGCTTGTGTTTAAAGCCGAGTTATTCCGGCAGAAGCGTAACTGGCTTCAGGCCGCAGAAACCTTCAAGCGTATCTTCACGAGCTTTCCAAGGACTGAGCCCGGCAGACAGGCTATTGTAACGGCCGCGCAAATCTATCGCGACAAACTCAACGATCCTGTTACGGCTGAGGCACTTATGGAGGAGTTAAAACGGAGTTTAATGACTGTCGATGAAAACTCGGATATTTAGGATCTAAGTCGTTCGAATTAGGTAAAAGACGTAGCCGATGCACTCCACTATTAAAAAGAAGAGAGCCGGCAAAGAGGACATTTTTGGAGGTTACATGAATCGGTTTATTGTTACACTTTTCGGGATTGTTGCGTTTGTGGTTGCGCCAAGCATTATCAGCGCGCAAATTGATCCGTTTGGCAAAACGGACACGGTCTTTGCGGATCTTGCCAAAATCGATGACCGCAACTGGTCGATCACGATTTCATATACGAATGACGAGCCGATTGTCGGTATGTCCGTCCCATTCAAAATGACTGCTGGCCTTAATCGCATTACGGCCGACTCGGCGATTTGGACAGGTGGACGAGTGTCGCATTTTGAGATGAAAGCATTTAGAGCCGATACCGCGATCCAGTGTGTCACGCTTGGATTGATAGCGACTTTGGGTTCAACGAAAGCGAGACTTGCGGCGGGCTCAGGTCGGCTTGTGACTATATACGTATCGTCCATTGAGGACAAACCGATCACGAGTCTGAGTATTGATACCGTGACCACCAATCCAGATAATTCTCTGCTGGTAATAGCCGAGGCCGTGCAGGGAATCGCTCCGGATACGGTGAAGGTCGAGATGAAGGATCGGCAGATTGTCCCGGCCTGGGTGGTAAGAAAATCGCAGTAGGCTAATGTACTAAGATTTGTGTGTGACCGCCGTAGAGATACGGCGGTTTTTTTTGCTTGGGGGGGGAGTAGTTGCAAGACGAATAAGCTAGTGCACGAGGGACGCACACCAGCACATTGAATCAACTACATGGAGGGCAGGCACAGGGGCCTGCCCCTACGGAATAATATGCATTGTTTAGTTGGGATTGGTTCTGCTGTAGGGGCAACCCCCAGTGGTTGCCCATTTCATCCCTTCATTGCGGGCCGCCACGGCGAGGTACCCATCTCAGGAAATAAGGCGGACTACTTAAAACAAATAGCGGTGCAGGGACTCGAACCCCGGACACGCGGATTATGATTCCGCTGCTCTAACCAGCTGAGCTACACCGCCATATTTAAGACATTTGCAGAGTATCGAATCTAAGAAAATTAGGGGGCAAGTCAAGCAGTTGTTTGGAGCGGTTCAGTCAGGGCGCCCTCATTTGGCGGACGACCGCGAACTGGTAGGGCTGGGGGCCATCTTCTCTTAGTTCTTGTACCACACTCCCGACATTCGTCGGGACAATGTGATCTTGATCTTCGTGCAGGCCAGAGACGGCCTGCACGAAGATCAAGATGGTTTCCAGCTTTCCCGCCACATCGGGCAGGGGCAGGAAAGACAAGAAAAGGGCAACCGCGGTGGACCGACACCTAGCCGAAATCCAAGATTTCTGAATTAGTCGTGGTGCATAACGACTTCAAGCCCGCACGTGCTGGAATGGACATCCGCCACTTACTAGCTATTTCCGCTTTCTGTTTATTTTGTAGCCTATTAGTTTAGATCCATCAGCCATTCTCTCGAAAAGCTCTGTATTCCTGCCGGGATTGCCTATTCTATGCTTTGGAAGAAATACACTGTATGTATTTTCAGCATACCCGGGACAGGCGTCACGGACATCATTCGGCATGAACGGTTCTAACAATTTTTCTTCTTTTACAGCCCTGAAAATCTCATTGAAGAAAGCTCCTGTGGCCATCTGCTTACCCTCCTTTGCGATATTACATTACCACAGTGATTTGGTTTTTTATTTGCAGGCAAAAAAGTCTGTCCGCAAAATTGTCTTGTCACACTATACTTTTCAAACGGCTGAAATGTTCAACAGAATCTAAAAAAATAAAATTTATTTTGAAGAATAACAAGAAAAAGGAGTTCCCCCTCACAAGGAACTCCTTCATCTCCACCTCTTAAATACTCTGAACCGCCATTCAACGTATACTTAAGAGTAACTAACGCAGACCAATTACAATCAATATGCATGCCAACTCACAAAGCAAAGCCCGCAAATACCTGAAAGGCAAAACAGGCCAAAGACTTATAGGAAATACTGACAGCTCATGTATTTAGACCTTTAGATAATGACGCACAGTCTGCGTCGACACACACACAGTAAGGATGTCGTCAAAAACAGTTATATTATTGTTGCAAAATAACTTATACAGAATAAGGAGACTCGCAGAAAATGCGACTCGCTCTAAGTAGTTATTGTAAGTACGCGCTTTATGCGCCAAATTTGAATTATATCTTCTTTTTAGCCAAATGCACCGACATCCCATGCAGATCATGCGCCGCTTCCATTATCGCTTCGGATATAACCGGATGCCCGAATATCATATTTCCAAGCTGGGTCACGGTCAAACCTTGCCGCACTGCCAATGCCGCAACATGGATTACCTCGGCGGCATGAACGCCTATAATGTGGACGCCGAGAATCTTGTCGGTTTTTTTGTCCCCCACAATTTTGACCTCTCCGGCAATCTCGTTTTCGGCATGGGCCTTCCCAAGAGCGCGAAGCGGGAACTTGCCGACCGTAACATCGTGCTTTTCAGCCGCCTTGGCTTCGGTCAATCCGACCGAGGCGACTTCAGGATGGGTAAAAATGACCGACGGCCAGCCCAAATAATTGGCCGACGCCTTTTCACCTAAACAGTTGTCCACAGCAACCATGCCGTCATGGACAGCGGTGTAGGCCAGCAGGATCTCGCCCCGGACATCGCCAATGGCATAAATATTCTTCACATTTGTCTGCATATCGGCGCCAGTCTTAATTGAGCCATTTTTATTTCTCTCGACACCAATCTCATCGAGGCCGAGATCTTCGGTATTAAAAGCGCGGCCAACAGAGACCAGAGCCTGATTGGTTTCGATCGACTCACCGCTTGAGAGTTTGGCGATAATTCCCTGCGGCCCGGGTTTAATGGATTCTACTTTGGTTTTGGTGAAGATTTTGACATTCTGTTTTTTCATCTCACGTTCAAGAATCTGGGAGCTGTTGACCTCTTCGGTCGGGAGGCAGTTATCCAGCATTTCGACGACGGTAACTTCGACATCGAGAAGCGAGAGCATACAGGCCCATTCGCAGCCAATCACGCCGCCGCCGATAATCAAAATAGATTTGGGCAAATTCTGTAATTCAAGGAGATGGTCTGAGTTGAGGATGCGTTTACCATCGAAGGGAAAGGCCGGAAGGGTCATCGCGCGCGATCCGGTTCCGATGATAATATTGTCGGCTTTGATTTTGGTTTCGGTCCCGTTGTCGGCAAAAACGGTGACTTCAGATTTGCCGCTGATTTTCCCATAGCCGTTATAATGAGTGACACCGTGGGATTTAAATAATGAGCCGATACCGCCTACCATGGTGCTGACGACTTTGTCTTTCCGTTTTCTCATTTCGAGCCAGTCGTAAACCGGCGGCGCGGAAAGTCTGATGCCGAAGCTATCGGCATGTTTCATCTTATCATACTGAGCGGCTGAGGCAATAAGGGCTTTGGATGGGATGCAGCCGCGATTGAGACAGACTCCGCCCAACTCGCGTCCTTCGATGACTGCGACTTTGGCCCCTTTCATTGCGGCACGAATACCCGCCGTGTAACCGCCCGGCCCGGCGCCTATGATAACTATATTGAACTGATCGATGACAGACACTCCTTCGGAAAAAACATTCTCAATAATCAAGGACTAATGTAGTCGATTTCGGTGCGTGGTCAAGTTGCAATCGGGGATAAAAATAGCGTGGCACGTTGAAACGGAGTTTCGCTGTTGCGTCAGGGCATTCACCTATATCATTGCGTGCGCAAGGATATAGGTGAATGCCCTGACGCAACAGGCGAATCCATACAAGAAATATCACCCCGACGCTATCCGAACACCAGTTTCGTCAAGATCGAAGAGTTCGACTTTACGGCATAACAGAGCCAACTAAAAGCCAAATGAGGAAGGTATTACAACCATCGTTCGTGGATGTTCCACACAGCTCTTGTATAACATTGCCAGCTTACTCTCGGCTGTCGGATGCCTAAGTTCTTCGTCCATCAAGAGATACTTTAAGGTATGCATGTCGACGGTGCTTGAATCGAAAACTTGAACATCTAATATGACATTTTGATGGATAAAATTTGTGCCGAGTATGGAATCGACTTCTAAAAACTGCATGCGGTATACTTTTTTATTATCAGCGATCATGTCCAATGTTACACGTTTACTTTTATCAGGCAGTCTAATTGAGATGATTTCGGCGTCGTGTAAAATGCCCAAAGTATCATCGTCAACAGGTAAAAGTTTTGGCTCTGGCATATTTTGCTCCCCGTCTATCTCCCCTTCAACACTGCCCGCATCTTATCATGCAAATGGCCGTTTGAAGCAAGCAGGTCATCTTTATAAATGGAATACGTTTCTGAATTGATCCGGCTGAGTTTCCCTCCGGCTTCGGTGACAATTAGAGTTGCGGCCGCCGTGTCCCACGGGTGCAGTTTCAATTCCCAAAAACCATCGACCCGTCCAGCCGCAAGCCAACACAGGTCAAGCGCCGCCGACCCGGGACGGCGGACTCCCTGAGCCTTTTTTGCCATCCGCCCAAAATAGCCGAGGTTGTTTTTTTTAGACGTTGAAATATCGTAAGCGAAGCCCGTGGCAATGAGCGCCCGTTCGAGGTTTTTCTCTTTTGAAACGGCAAGTCTGCTCGAATTCACGAACGCGCCTTCGCCCAATGTCGCGCGAAACAGTTCTTTCCGCTCCGAATCATAGACTGCCCCGACAATAATTTCGTCGTCAAATTCGAGTCCTATCGAGACACAGTAAATAGGAAAGCCATGCGCGAAATTAACAGTTCCGTCGAGCGGGTCAATTATCCATCTGAAAACATCATTCATCGGTCGCGCGCTTCCTTCTTCAGTCAGCACCCCGTGATCGGGGAATTTTTTGGCAATGCGGGATACAATAAATTTCTCAGACATCAGGTCAAACTGGGTGACCGGGTCAATTCTGCTTTTGTACGATATGTTTTTGCGTTGGCTGAATCCCTGAGCGAGAATTTTCCCTGCGCCGATTGCCGTTTTATTGGCAAATGCGGCGAGTGATTTCAGCAGTTTTCCAGATACTTCAGACATAGAAAGTAAAATACAGCATAAGAGGAGTCATTAACAGAGTAATCATCCTCGGACTTCATCAAGCGGTGTTGATGGGACTCCCCTGGCGGCAATTGCGTTCTTTTTGTACTGCATCTGATAGAGCTTATAGTACAGCCCCCTCTGCGCCAATAATTCATCATGTCGTCCCATTTCGCGAAGCTGACCATGGTGGAGGACGATAATTTTGTCGGCTTTCTCAATAGTCGAAAGTCTATGCGCGATAATAATACTCGTTCGCCCTTTAAGAAGTTCTTCGAGGGCTCGTTGAATCAACTGCTCAGTTTCGGTATCGACCGAGGATGTAGCTTCATCGAGAATCAGAATCGGCGGGTCGAAAGCCAGCGCACGGGCAAAAGACAACAACTGTTTTTGGCCGGTAGAAAGAGTCGCGCCACGCTCCTTGATTTTTGTAGCCAGCCCATCCGGCAATTCATCCATGAACCGGCCATAGCCAACCCGCTCAAGAGCCGTCTGAATCTGCTCATCGGTTATCTCTTCGTTACGAAGGCGCACATTACCGGCGTAGTCACGGCTGAACAGAAAAACATCCTGCAAAACCAACCCAAGGCGCGAGCGCAGTTTATCGACTGGCAGTTTGTTGATTTCTATGCCATCGAGTGAAATCGAGCCTTTTTGGTAATCATAGAAACGATAGAGCAATGAAATGAGTGAACTCTTCCCGGCTCCAGTTGCGCCGACAATTGCCACCTTCTCGCCCGGTTCAACGGTAAAGCTGACATCACGGAGCACCCAATCGGTATCGTTGTAGGCAAACCAGAGATTTTTGACTTCGAGCTTCCCCTGCAATTTTTTGTCAGCATGGCTTTCTGTCGTGGTTGTTGACGGCTCGGCTATGGCTGGAGCCGTGTCCAGCAATTGAAAGATTCGTTCCGATGAGGCCATTGATGACTGCAGAATATTATATTTATCCGACAAATCCTGTATGGGACGATAGAACATTTCAACGAGGCGAATGAAGGCAGCAAGTTCGCCCCATGTCAGCAGACCTTGATTGATATTCATACCCCCTTTGTATAGCAGCAGGACAACCGACAGAGTACCGATAAAACCAACCGTTGGATAGAAGATGGCATAATATGTCACCGAGCGGAAATGTTGGGTCTGTAGATCACGATTGATCGAATCAAACTTCTCAAATGTCCTTTTTTCACGGGTAAAGAGCTGGACAATCTTAATCCCGGTGATATGCTCCTGAGTGAAGGAATTGAGACGGGCAAGTTTTAGGCGCACTTGACGGTAGGTCTCGCGGACTTTTTTGCGGAAGATGGTTGTGGCAATAAGCAGTAGCGGCAGGGCCAGAAAGGTCCACAGCGCAAGTTTCCAGTCATAATAGAGCAGGGCGCCGATAATCAGCACGAGCATGAAAATGTCGCCTATAATAGTAACTACCCCAGACGAGAACATTTCATTGAGCACATTGACATCGTTAGTGACACGAGTCAACAGCCTTCCCACCGGATTTTTGTCGTAGTAGCCGAGATGCAGTTTTTGCAGGTGACTGAAAACCTGACGGCGAATATCGTGCTGGACTTTTTGCCCCAGCCACATTGTAAGCAGAGTTTCCGAGTATGATGCGATGAAAGTCATGAGCATGACGCCAAAAAAGAGAAGGGTAATCCCTCCAAGCCCCTCGAGGTCCTTTGGTACAATAAACCGATCGATTGCCTGTTGAATCAAAATAGTCTGGTATAATTGCAGAGCTGTTCCGGCCAAAAGCAGAACAATCGCAACTCCGACGGTGAGTTTGTATGGCCGGAGATAGCCCAGCAGTCGGCGCATCAAGCGGCTGTCGTAGGCACGCCCAAGCGCTTCTTCGTCGTGGTGGTCGCTGCTCATTCCAATGTCTCCAGTTCCTTGGCCATCAATTGCGAACGGTAGAGCGCAGCATAGTAACCATCGACGGCTATCAATTCATGATGGCCTCCGCGCTCGGCGATTTTACCGTCTTTGAGGTAAATTATCTGGTCGGCTTCTTTGACCGATGAAACGCGGTGCGAGATAATGATCGTCGTGCATTTTTCATCGCGGATATGGATCCGGCTGTTTATTTGGTCTTCGGTCTCGGTGTCGACCGACGATGTGGCGTCGTCCAAAACAAGCACCGCCGGGTCAATTAACAAAGCCCTCGCGATTGCTGTGCGCTGTTTTTGACCGCCAGAAAGGGTAATGCCGCGCTCGCCGATAATAGTGTCGTATCCGCGTGGAAAGGTCTTAATGTCTTTTGACAGAGCCGCCATTTCCGCCATTTCGGTAACTTTTGAAAGGTCGGAATCATCGCGCCCAAAGCGGATATTATCAGTGAGGCTGTCTGAGAATAAAAATGACTCCTGTGTGGCAAAACCCACTCCACTTCGCAGGGCATGCAGACTCCAGTCGTTGATATCGACCCCATCGATAAATATCTGTCCGCGATGAACCGGATAGAGCCGCCCGAGAAGGGATACGAGCGTTGTCTTGCCCGACCCAGTCATGCCGACAATTCCGATTGTTTCGCCGGCTTTAATTGTCAGGCTGATATCATTGAGGATTATTCGATCGTCATAGCTGAATGTAAGATGACGAATTTCGATATCTCCGCGCATTGGCCCTTTATGGCCATTGTCAAGGGCCGGAATATCGGGCTCGGTGTGGAGTATCTCATTGATACGGTCAAGCGAAGCTATTCCGCGCTGATACAGGCTAATCACCCACCCGACCGCAATAATCGGCCAGAGAAGCATGTTCAAGTAGACAAAAAAGGCGACCAGCGAACCGAGTGACATCTCGTTGTTGATAACTCCCTTGCCGCCGAAATAAAGCACAGTCAAAACCAACCCAGCCCCGACAAAAGCAATCATGGGATAGAAGGTCGCCATGAGTTTGCCCATATCCATATTGAGGTCGAAATATTTCAGTGACATTCCGGCAAAATAATTGAATTCTTTGTTCTCCTGACGATACGCCTTGACTACTCGCACACCGGCAAGGTTTTCCTGCGCCGCGGCGGTCAAATCGGCAAAATGTTCCTGGATTTTGATATATCGCTTATGCGAGAGTGTCCCCAAACGGTTGACTACAATCGGCAAAACCGCGGCCGGAATGAGCGCATAGAGGGTCAGTTTCGGCGAAAGGGCAATCATGAAGGCGAGCGCGACTATAACAGTGATAATCGTATTGGACATCTGCATAATACCCGGGCCGACCATCATACGCACGGCTTCGAGGTCATTTGTCAACCTTGCCATAATATCGCCAGTACGGTTGTTGTCATAATACGACGGCGACAGTTTCAACAGGTGATTGACCATTTCGCCTCGAAGTTCGTATTCCAATTTGCGGGACATCCAGATAATTGTCCGCCTCATCAGATACCTAAAAAAACCGGACGAGGCCGCAAGGGCAATCATGAGCAACAGATAGGGAACAACTGTGCTGATAGCCTGATTCTGCTCGAGCATGTCATAGATAATTTTAATAATATAGGGGGTTGTAAGCCCGAGGACGTTCGAGAGAATAACGGCAACTGCGCCAAAAAGGAGATAGCCCCGGTATTGCCTGAGATATTTAAATATTACTGTAAATCGTCCCGCTTTCGAGCGGGTATCAGACGAAGATGACATATCCTGCTTTTCCAACTGGTTTCTCTATTATCAGGCTATTATAACAAAAAGAAATCTCAGTAGTTCAGAATATTGGACAATAAGTGAATGGCTTCGATATTGAGTTGGGAGATCATCTCCAGCAGAGGAAGTCCGCAATAAATTACCTGTCCATTCCCTAACCGTGAGACCGCAAGCAGTGCGGCACCCGATTCAGTGGCGTAGATGACTTCGGCCGGTGATAGTCGTGCCGCAGACATAAGTGTCTTGCCCGAGAAACCAGAATAGAGAATCTTATCAACAATCATATTTGGTTTTGTCAGAAGAGCAGCTTCGGGAAGTCTGTTCCTTATATTAGCCGATGAGGGCCTTTCGGGCGATGGAGCAAATGAAAACGGCAAAAGTCCACGCGGGAGTTCTTCGGATTGGCCGAAAATCAGAAGCGTACCACCGGCATGAACAAAATCTGTAATTCGATCCGAGACCAATTCAAGCGATGGATAGTCCCTAATGGCTCCTGAGCCTATAGCGATGACCGAGTAGGCATCAAGGTCGGCAGTTAGTAACCCGCGGTCGGTCAAGGGCTGAAATCCGGCATCAGTCATGCGGAGGATGTCTTCGAGAAGTCCGAGTGAATCAGGCAGGAAAGCAATTTTGCGGGTTGGATTTATAGCGCATTCGGCAATTCGTATCAGCCCGGTGTCGGTCGAGACATTTCGGTTATCTGCTGTTAGTGTGATAACGCCTTGCTGAATTCCCAGGGCAAAAAGGTTTGAAACGCTGAACGGAATATCAATGCTCTCATATACTGAACCCTTCTCGAGCATTATATCCTGTTTGTAGGCTCCGGCGAAGAGCCCCGTCGGCGTTTCGAGGGTCAATTTCACCCGGCCGGAAAACTTCGGCGGTTTTGTCAGCATGACCCGCCAGTGGAGCGGGCTGACAACTTTGTCGACATTGATCCGCGCCACCGGATCTACAAATGAAAAGCTTGGAACGAACTGAATCGAAAGCTCCGGTGTGACAAATAATGGGCGAGTCGAAAAAACCGTCAACGGAATCTGCAAATAAACAAGTTCTGCGCTAAATTTCAGCGATTCCGGCATCGATGACTGCAATCGCGACGGGTCAATGTCCACCAGATACTCACGCACAAAGGTCTGGTGTGGAGTAACAGTCCGAGGAACGGAATCAAGAACAACAATGGAGCTGTCCCAATAGGGATGGAAGCGGATTGTGGATAACTCAACCTCGGTTGGCCCGGTTACAGATAACGCGGAAATTAATTTGACAACCGGACCATCGGGTGAATCTCTCAGAACTATTTCGCCAGAATATGATAACCCGACTTCTGCCTGAACTGCCCGCTCCGCTTTTGCAACAAGTGATGACAAATAACCGATGAATTCCTGATGTTTCGAGATTTTTGCATCGGTAAGAATCTGCTCCTGAAGCGCGAGCAACTCTTTGTAGCCCTTAACAGACGATGTCACGCGTGTCAGACCGGCCGCCTTGTCGGCGTGGCTCATGAGCGATATATAATTTCTGGCTTGTCGGATGGCTACTTCTTTGACCCCGTCATCTTTTAGAAGCGTATCAAGGAGTGAAACAAGCCGAAATGTACTCATCCCGGACAGGAAATCCGGACCAGAGGGGAGAATTTGATTACCCGATTCCATAAATTGGTATCGCGATGTTCGCCGGTTTTCAACGCCTGCGGCATCGTCCGCAAGCTTCAGTTGGGGAATCTCTGAAATCATACGCTCGCGGTATCTCAGCTCAAATTCTGCAAGATTAATGACAATTCCGGCGGGCTTTATCGAGTCCGAAACATCCAACTGCTCATATATTTTGCTGGTAGAGAAAATAGTATTTACCCGCTCAGTCTTTGTCCTAATAGCTTGAATGATTGGAGCGTTAGTATTCACACTAAATAAGACTATGTCGGGTGGGCGGGGCCGAAATATACTGCTTAGCAGGCTGTCGTATGAAGCCGCAGCCGATACGTTCTCATTGATAGTATATGTGTGATGGAAAATCTCCTTATCAGGAATTTTCGACGTACTGACGCCACTATTTTGACCTGAGCCTACCCTCACCAGATATATTGTCGCGCCGTATTCCTCGTTCAGATAATAGAGAACCGGCCAGTCGATATCAGCAGGCTGGTCATAAACATAGAGCACACGAATATCACTAAGGGCGTATCTGATGGCATCGGCATAAGCATTTTGTGTAAATAAGACAGCCGCCAAAACGAGGCTTGTGAAGAATAAGGGCAAAGAACCGATTCGGCGCCAGAGTCGGGAAAAGAGCAAATACATATCGGGAATATATTGTGTTTATAGTGACTATGTCAAAATTGAAACTGGCCCGACCCAGTAAGTTCTTGGGCCAACCGACTATTTATTCGAGGATTATCTCATCGTTGGCATTCCAAGCCGGGTCAACAATACAGAGGAAGGTTAGTTTATCGCTCCCGATATTTTTAATCCATTGAGACGACCCGGGCGGAATATGAATGCAGTCACCGGCTGTGACAACGGCCGTTTCTTCATTAATATGCATCTCCCCTGTGCCTGACAGGATATAGTAGACTTCGTCGGTCTTCATCCGGTGTTTGCGGGATTTAGTCCCGTGAGTCAACGAGGCGTGGGCCAGCGAGTACCCGCCATGAAAGCCCGATGTTCGCTTTGGATGAAGGAGTTCGCGGAGATTGGTGCTATCCCCGGCGACAATGAGTTTGCAGTCAGAAAGTTTGCGAATTCGCATTGATAGTGTGTCGAAAATTAGAGAATCAGGAGGTCGACGACGTCTAAATTACCTGATTCTCCCTCAGCTTATTGAAAAGCTTGTCGGCTATTTCCTCAGGCGAAGCCCCTTCGATCATCTCTCCTTTAGAACGAGGCGCCGGCGGGGAAACTTTGAGCGTTTTGGTCTGTGAATTAGCTCCGATGCCGTCTTTGGTCAAGCCAAGGTCAGCGGCCGACCATTTAACAATCTCTTTTTTCTTGGCGGCCATCTTCCCTTTCAACGAAGGCAAACGCGGCTCATTGATTTCTTTTACCACAGAAACTACTGCCGGCAGGGGAAGCTCAACAATATCATAGCCGTCTTCGGTCGTTCGATAGACCGTTACTTTGTCCGCGGCTGCCGATTCAAATTTTTTGACAAACATCGCCTGCGGCAAATCCAGCGCGGCGGCGACCGCTGAAGGAACCTGCGAGGAATCAGCATCGACAGATTGTTTGCCGGCCAGCACAAGGTCAAAGTTTCCAAGTTTCTTAAGTCCTGCGGCAAGTATTTTCCCAACAGCTTGTGGATCGGAGCCAAGGAATAGCTCATCGTTCAATAAATAGGCGTCGTCCGCGCCGAGGGCAAGACAATCACGAAGGGCCGATTCGGCTCGTTCGCTTCCGAGCGACATCACGATGCATTTACCATTGGTCTTCTCCCGAAGTCGAAGTCCCTCCTCGACGGCGTATTCATCGAAGGGATTGACCACACCCGGCCCCTGGGGCAGCAGAACTTGGTTGGCTGATTCATCGACTTTGATTAAGGCTATTTCAGGAACTTGTTTGACTAAGACGACGATATTCATTCGGTAATAACTCCGGATTTCAGTTCAGATCTTTTTATAACGAACACGCTTCATTTATTGAGCTCGAATATGGGCTATGAGAGGGGAAAAGTCAAGAAAACCGCGAGGTGATAATGGCCGCCTCAGAGGGTTTCAGGCATAAAAAAACTGACCCGCGTGAAGCGGGCCAGTGTTCGATTGTGTTAACAACCGATGTAACTCTTTTGAAAAAACCGCTGAACGGTTTTTGCAGCGGTAGTTACTTTCTCTTCTTGGTCGCCTTTTTGGCAGTCGACTTCTTAGCAGTCGACTTCTTAGCGGTTGACTTCTTAGCGGTTGACTTCTTGGCGGCTTTCTTTGCAGCTGGCATTGATCGTGCTCCTTTAGCAAAGCGTTTTCGTTGTTAGTCAAGTTCCGCGCATCGTCATCTTGCGATGATGACTTGCATCACCTGACCTATTACACATTCATCAGTTAATAACGATAATTATATTTAAATGTCAATAAAAAAAGTTGACATCATCAAATATTTTCTTGCAGTCAATCTACACCAACTGAACAATCAGAAGAGCGATCAGTATTACATCGCGCATTATTACACATCGATGATGAACATCTCATTTGTTCATCACGCATGCAATCACTCATGTCTACAAAGAAAAAAATCACGACATGATAATGCGCCCACCGATGATTGCTCCTATGAGAAAATAGAAATATGGAAGAGTAAATCAACAGTCATGTATCGTTGATCGCCTTATTGCGAAGGCTGAATCGGTGATGAAAATATATTGAAGGAGATTGAAAGTGAATCAGCTGCTGAGCGAGGTATATCGTTGAAGGGCCGCCGAGGCGGCTTTTTGTTCGGCTTCTTTTTTTGAAAGACCAGAGCCTTCCCCTATCTGTTCTCCGGCAATAGTCACGGCGACATAGAAGATTTTCTCATGATCGGGTCCTTCTTCGGAGACAACATCGTATCTCGGCGCGCCCTCTCCGCGTGACTGGGACATCTCGAGCAGTTCCCCTTTATAATTTCTCTGGGAGGAATCACTGATAATGTTTTCCTTGTTGGCATAAATAAGGCGGTCGATAACCACTGATGCCGCCTGGTGTCCGCCATCGAGGTAGACCGCGCCGATAACAGCCTCGAATGAATCAGATATAATCGATGCCCGTTCCCTTCCGCCAGTACGATCTTCTTCGGGCGAAAGCCTGATGAATTGATTTAAACCGGACGCTTTGGCCATTCCTGCCAGTGTAGCTTCGTTAACAAGCATGGCTTTGAATTTTGTGAGCTGACCTTCGGCCATTTCGGGGTAATCGCGATAGAGCATCTCGGCGATAACCATGCCGAGCACTGAATCCCCCAAAAATTCCAGTCGTTCGTTTGAAACTTCCTCTGTTTCGGTGACTCGCACGACCGAACGGTGGGTAAGTCCAAGCATAAGCAGGCGGGGATCGGAAAAATGATATCCGAGGATTGATTCAGCGGGCCGAAGACTTTTGAGGCCATCGGTTGGTTTGGTTCTTAGTAGTTTTCTTAAAAAGCGGCGAAGACCCATCTATCTCTAACGGGCTCCATTGACCCGACCCAATATAAGGGAAACGTTGTGACCGCCGAAACCGAAAGAGTTTGACATGCCAATATTGACCGGCCATTCGCGTTTCTTGTTCGGCACATAGTCAAGATCGCACTCGGGATCGGGATTTTCGAGGTTAATAGTCGGATGAACCATGTTCGTTTCAATACTTTTGAGAACTACAATCGCTTCGACTGCTCCAGCCGCGCCGAGCAGATGGCCAGTCATCGATTTCGTCGAATTAACCGGAATGGTGCGGGCATGATCGCCGAGCACGGCCTTGATGGCTTTGGTTTCAGCGATATCCCCAAGTCCTGTCGAGGTGCCGTGAGTATTTATGTAATCGATGTTATTACCTTGAAGCCCTGCATTCTTGATTGCATTCTCCATCGCCTTGCGCGCCCCTATTCCTTCCGGGTGCGGCGCGGTCATATGATAGGCATCGGCCGTCATACCTGCCCCGAGTATTTCGCCGTATATTCTGGCTCCCCGTTTTTTGGCATACTCATATTCTTCAAGAATCAGAATGGCTGAACCTTCGCCCATAACAAAGCCATCGCGTTCGGTATCAAAAGGCCTCGATGCCCGGGCGGGGTCATCGTTGCGCGTTGACATTGCTTTGGCCTGGCAAAATCCTGCCATTGAGGTCGGCGTGATTGTCGCCTCGGCTCCGCCAGTTACCATAACATCGGCTTCACCCCGTTGAATGATACGATAGGCATCAGCGATGGCATGGGCCGATGAAGCACAGGCCGAGACAGTTGCATAGTTTGGTCCGCGGAAGCCAAAACGCATGGAAACAAGCCCCGCGCTCATATCAATAATCATCATGGGAATAAAGAAAGGGGACACCCGGTCGGGTCCGGACGCCATAAGACGGGAATGCTGGTCCTCAAAAGTGGAGATACCGCCTATACCCGATCCAATAACAACGCCGCACCTGTCCAAATCAAGAGATGAAACATTCAGACCGGAATCTGCGATTGCCTGAACGCTTGTGGCGACGGCATACTGGGCCGAAAGGTCCATTCGGCGGGACTCTTTTTTGTCCATCGTCTCGCCAGCATCGAAGCCTTTTATTTCGCCAGCGATACGCGTCGGGTAGGCTGAAACGTCGAACCGCGTAACTGGAGCAATACCGGATTCGCCCGCAAGAAGACTGTTCCAAAAACTGTCAACAGTATTCCCGTTGGGAGTGAGAACACCTATTCCTGTTACTACTGCTCTACGATTCATATGTCCTTACAGACTTCGTTTTGCATCTGTTGCGCTCAGGCCGCAAACCCGTGACGAATGGTCGTACACCCTTTATGGGTGAAAAAAAACCGCGACGGAGAAGTTACTTGTCGCCGTTCTTGGTGATATAGTCAATAGCATCGCCGACAGAGACAATCTTTTCTGCGTCTTCGTCAGGGATTTCAAGGGAAAACTCTTCCTCAAGAGCCATGACCAGCTCGACTGTATCAAGCGAGTCAGCGCCAAGGTCATCAACAAATCTGGCTTTCTCGGTTACCTGACCGGCTTCGACACCGAGTTGTTCAATAATTATTTCTTTGACTCTTTCTTCAACCGACATCTTAATTCTCCTTAGTGTTCAACAATGATTTCAACTTTTTCATTTACATCGTCAAGCCGCCGTCGACTGCAAGCACTTGTCCGGTGACATAGCCCGCATCGTCGGAGGCGAAAAACATTACGGCTGAGGCGACTTCCATCGGAGTTCCTGTCCGACTGATTGCGACGCGTCCCATCAAGTATTCCTTTGCGGCTTCCGGCATGGCCGCGGTCATATCGGTCTCGATGAATCCCGGAGCGACTACATTTACCGTAATTCCCCGTGATGCCAGTTCTCGCGCGCTGGACTTGCTCAGGCCGATCAGACCAGCTTTAGATGCGCTATAATTGCACTGGCCAGCATTTCCCATCAAGCCTATAACAGAGCTTATATTGATTATTCGTCCATATCGTTGCTTTATCATAACCTTGGCGGCCGCTTTAGTGACAAGGAACGCACCTTTGAGATTGATGTCAAGCACAGCATCCCAATCATTTTCGTCCATTCGGAGCATGAGTCCGTCGCGGGTTATGCCGGCATTATTGACAACAATGTCCACCCGTCCAAATTTCGCCATCGTCTTCTCCATCAGAGAGGCAATCTCTTTCGCGTCAGTAACATTCACTCCGACACCAAGTGTCGCTCCGCCTATTTCCGAAGCTGTTTTGTCTGCGGCTTCTTGATTGGTGCCGCATATTACGACATTGTTGCCTGCCGAAACAAATTTTTCAGCGATAGCCCGTCCAATTCCGCGGGTCGAGCCAGTTACGATAACAGTTTTGCCGGTGGTGGTCATAAGTCTGTCGGAAGTGTACGGTTAGACCGCAAGTGGAGCAAATGATTTTATATCCGCCAGCGTATCAAGATTGATTAGCTGTTCGACTTGCATTTCTCGTTTGGCAAGTCCACTCAACACTTTTCCGGGGCCGATTTCAAAAACCTTGGTGACGTTGTTTCGTTTAAGATATGCCATCGTCTGCGACCATCTCACAGGAGCCGTGACCTGCTGAATCAGCAAATTGCGAATTTCGGTTGGATCCGTTGCTGCTTCGCCGGTGACATTGGCAATGATGGGTACGCGAGGAGAATGAATCTCAATGGTCTGCAGATACCGCTCAAGTCCCTTTCGGGCCGGCTCCATCAAAGGCGAATGAAATGCGCCGCCGACCTCAAGAATCATCGCGCGTTTTGCTCCAGCCTCTTTTGCCAACTCAATAAAACGATCTATTCCTTCAAGAGAGCCGGACACCACGATCTGAGCCGGTGAGTTAAAATTGGCTTCGACAATAATACTGGCTTCGGCTGCACGACCGCAAATCCGGTGAATATCCTCGGCACTCAGCCCCATCGCGACAGCCATTGTGCCGGGGTTCTGGCGGCAAGCATCGTCCATAAGCTTCGCTCGCTCAACAACAGATTTTATCGCACTCTCCGGACTCAGCGCTCCAACTGCCACAAGCGCGCCGTATTCTCCAAGCGAGTGTCCTGCCGCAAAATCGAACGACGGGCATTCTTCCCCGAGAATATTGAGCACAGAGAGCGAGTGCAAAAGAATCGCAGGCTGGGTAAATCTTGTCTCTTTGAGCCGTTCGGCAGGACCATTGAAAGAAAGTTCGGCGATATTCTCTCCAATGCAATCCGATGTCAACTCGTAGAGGCGACGGACTTCGGCTGAAGATTCAAACAGGTCTTTCCCCATGCCAACATACTGGGAGGCCTGCCCCGGGAAAAGTAATGCTGTTTTACTCATCGTAGAATAGCCCTCTCACTATTACCATTTTACAACGGCCGCGCCCCAAATAAGCCCGCCGCCGAATGCAACCATGACAACATTATCGCCCGGTTTGAGACGACCGGCTCGATTGGCTTCGTCGAGGGCGAGGGGGATCGATGCCGCTGAGGTGTTGCCATACCGTTCGATATTGACATATACTTTGTCGCTGTCAAGACCAAGGCGTTTGGTGATGGCATCGATAATGCGAATATTGGCCTGGTGAGGAACGAAAAGAGCGATATCATCCGAGGTCAAACCGGCATCGGCTATTACTTTTTCTGCGGCTTTGCCCATTTCGCGCACGGCGACTTTGAAAATTTCCGCGCCATTCATAAAGATCTTGTCGCTGCCGTCAAAGGCAAAGTCCGGTGTGTAGGGATTTTTTGAGCCGCCGTATTCCGTCCAGAGGAGTTTGCGATAGCTTCCATCAGATTTTAGGAAGGTCGACAGCACACCCCGGCCATTGTCTGAGGCCTCAAGTACCGCGGCGCCTGCGGCATCGCCAAAAAGTACACAGGTATTGCGGTCTTTATAGTTGGTAAACGATGATAATTTTTCGGCGCCAATTACCAGCACTTTTTTATATTTGCCCGATGCAATATAGGATTCTGCTATTGAAAGCCCGCTGATAAATCCGGTACAGGCCGCGACGACATCAAAGGCTACAGCATTGGGCAGACCTATTTTTTCCTGTACGATGCAGGCATTCGAGGGAAGTTTATAATCGGGAGTGACCGTGCCAGTGATGAGGAGTTCAATTTCTTCCGGATCGCACTCGGCCATCTCCATGGCACGTTTGGCCGCCTCGACTGACATATCCGATGTACCGATTGATTCATCGGCAATACGCCGTTCGCGGATGCCAGTACGAGAGACAATCCACTCATCGGACGTTTCGACTATTTTTTCAAAATCAGCGTTGGTCATTCGCTTCGGAGGAGTATACGACCCCGTCCCGGCGATCTTTGCTCTTATTTTGTGACTCATTCGAGCTTCCGAAGTGATTGGTTATAAGTTCATCGCGAATTCGCTCATTTAGCCTTTTGGCCGCCATTTCGTAGGCAACAAGGACGGCGTTGGTAATGGCTCTCGCGTTACTTGAGCCGTGGCAGATAATGACATTGCCATTAATGCCCAAGAGCGGCGCGCCGCCGGATTCGGCCTAATCGAACGTTTTTTTCATACGGCGAAGGAATGGCCCCAGCAATATCGCGCCAAAACGTGAGAAAACATTGGTTTCAACTTGCCGCTTGATGGCCTTAACAAGAAAAGGCTGAATCGATTCAGCAAATTTGAGAATAATGTTTCCCGTGAAACCATCGGTCACCACAACCTCCACAGCGCCGGAGAGAATATCACGTCCTTCGACGTTACCGACAAAATTAATCTTTGAATTATTAAGCAGTTCCCGCGCGCCAAAAATCAACTCATTCCCTTTGCTTCGCTCTTCGCCAATCGACAGCAGACCAACTTTGGGCGAGGCGTGATTAAACACAAGCGAGGAATAGACCGACCCCATGACGGCAAACTGCGAAAGATGCTGCGGTTTGCAATCGGCGTTGGCGCCGACATCCAGAACAACCGTCGGACAACCAGTACTGGTTGGAAAGACTGAAGTTATAGCCGGTCGGCTCACACCTTCGATTCTACCGAGTGTAACCAGCGCATTAGCCATGACGGCTCCGGTATTTCCGGGCGAAACGAAACCCGATGCCTTGCCTTCTTTGACCAGACGAATTCCGACTGATATTGAACTGTCTTTGACACGAAGGCTTTCTTTTGGCGCGACATGCATGGTTATTTCACTTGCGGCATGGTGAAGAGAAAGATTGGCAGGGGGATGGGAAATACGCGCGAGGGCCGGTTTGAGTTTGTTCTCATCACCAACGACAATTACATGCAAAGACTCACCCATACGCCGCGCGGCTTCGACGCCGCCGGCGAGAATCTCTGCCGGTCCTCGATCGGCTCCCATAGCATCGAGTACGACAGTATGCATTGTCTTTTCGGTCATACCGAAAACACTCCCCATGCTGTGTTCAGCTGTTACGCCGATTTGACTGCAATGACGCTACGACCACGGTAAAAACCGCAGTGTGGGCAGATATGATGAGGCAATTTTGCTTGGCTGCAGTTTGGACAACTGCTGACATTCACCGTCTCAAGCTTCCAGTGGGTGCGACGCTTGCGACCTCGTGTTCGTGAATGTCTTCGTTTGGGAAGAGGCATCGTGAAATTCCTTACTTCGTATCAGATTGTTGATCGGTCAAACCCAGTAGTCCGCGCCAGCGTTCATCTATCTGCTCGCGTTTGCAACCACAGGTTCGTTCATTTAAATTCGTGCCGCAACTGGGACAGAGACCTTTGCAGTCCTCCGAACAGAGCGGTTTCAGGTCTAATGACAGAATGAGCGCTTGACGCACCGGTTCGGTAACATCAACCCGCAAATCACTCCCCACAAAATAAACATAATCCTCATCATCCGCTACTGGATCTTCGATTACATCAAGTTTACTTGAGCCTTTGATGATAAAATCCAAATCCTGGGTCTGAGTGCCATCATATTCAGTCAAGCAGCGCGCGCACTCTAAACGGACTTCGGCCTCAACAGTTCCTTGGCAAAAATATTCCTCGCCGGATTTTTGGACATTAACAGTCAAAGTCACGCTTTTGACGCTGAGGACAGTCGGATCAAAAGGCGCAAACTCGCCATCGCCGGATTTGGCTATGGCTTCGACTGGAAAGTCATCAAATGGTCGTAAATCCAATATCATAACTTACGATGGTATAGCATTTGGAGCACAAAGTCAAGCAGAAAAGCTGCGGTCAATTCATTGATGGAGAAGATGTTATGAGGGAACGGGCGGGGACAATCGCGAGGGGTTCATCAGAGACGGACGATAATGGAATACTGCGTTATAGCCGCTCAGATAGGCTTAAGTTCAAATTGAAAATTTATTACTCGAAAAGATCGCCGTTCTTAATCCGATTTGCCTCGGGTATTAGACTCTCGGTGTCTTGACCCGACTCTTCGAGCAATAGGACAACAAGCTTGTTGATTTTATTAAGCTCGCCAGCAAATAGCTTTCGAACATCGAGTCTTTTTTGCCCGAGCCGTCCAGCAAACTGAGGTAACAATGATTCAAGCTCCTCTTTACATTTCCCGCCAAGTTCAGCAAGTTGAATATGAACCGGATTCTTAAGGTCAAATTTGGGAATAGCGCAAACCTCAAATGGACGACGGTGAATGTCTCTCTCTCCGTAAAGTCCCTGTGGTTGATATTGTTTGATCGCCAAATTTACAATGTCAGAATTTAGACATGCAACTAAGTAATGACCTTCTTGTTCGGTCATGACATAATAGTAATATGTCTTTGCATCCGCAAAGAATCCATTTGTCAGCAATCCAGTGTTTTTCGAAACGGTACTTCGTTGAAAGAGCGCCGAGGCAAGGTTTGTACCCGATGTATTATATATGACCACATGTTCCGCCGTTATGTCTTGCCTTATAAGCGTTTGGTTGTAATTCAATCGTTGTAGCAAGGAACGGTCATTTGTCTGTCGATGCGTTTCCCACAGTTTTTCAGTTCCAGCCAGCCAGAGTGCAGCATTTTCGAACCCCTTCTCTGTCAAGACTACCGAATCAGCCAGCGAGTAAGATTTTTTCTTTCGGATAATCGGAAGGAAAATTGATTCAGTCCGTGTAATACCGAATGGTAACAAGCCTTTAGCAAGTATCGTTTCAAAAATTAATTCTTTCTCTATCCGACCTTGGATTTTTATTTTCCATGGATTCTTGGCTTCATCCAAAGCCTCATCGGATGTTTCCAAGTGCGGTATTTTTTCATGTTTGGCGGCATTTTTGTCCTGTTGAACAAACCAAAATGACCGAGGCACGATTGTAGCTCCCTGTTGGAAAAGATGAAAATACGGGGATAGTTGCTGGTTGGAATCCAGGAAATCAGTGTTTTTTTCTTCGGTGGAAAGAAACTTCTTGGCCGTTTCCCATTTCAAATTTTTGGATGATAGTCTGCCCCGATAGAGCGTAGTCGGTATTTTAGTGCGCACTTTTGTCTTCGGGTTTGAAATCAGTAGAACAGAACGCACGTTGAATAAAGGACTGACACCGGAAAAATCATGAATTTGTGAGAAGCCCAGTTCTTGAAACTTAGCATGTTGTTTCGCGGGGAGAATCGTGGTCTTAGGAAGTACAAATCCAATGGTTCCGCCCTCTTTGAGAAAGTATTTTTGGCAGTATACAAAAAATAGTGTGCTAGTGTCCAATTGAGTGAAGAGCTTGACCTGAGTTCTATCAAGTAATCCATTATGTAGAGTCAAATCCTTTACCACTGCTTTATAGGCTTTATCCTTGATATATCTATAAGCCAGCCACGGTGGATTACCGAGAATGTAATCAACCTTTTGACGTCTCAAGTACGCTGGCCGGCAGGCATTTTTAAGGATGAATGCCCAAACAGTGTCCTTATTCTGTTTGATAAGCTTTACATACAGCTTGAAGTTTTGCTTCCAGAGAAATTTTTCATGATCATCGGATGCCTTGAGATAGCGAGATTCAAACGCCGACCATACTGTTGCCATGGTTTTGGAATCTTTAACGGCGATCTGCGAAACTGAAGCTAACTTATCAATTAGTCGGTCAATGTCATCGCCGCGTTCGGCGGCCTCAGATGGTATGTGAAACGACTCCTCAGCGCTGGCCTGAATTGCAATCGAGCGCTTCTTCTTGTCTTCCGCAACCAACAGGGTATCTGCCATGTAGACAGGCAAATAAACTTCATGAACTGCTTCTTTTATTTCTTTCGCCAAGCTAAGTAAGAGATTTGCCTTGGTCATTATGACTGCCAAAGGATGCACATCGATTCCTGAAACGGTTGTCATTGCTTTATTCAATAGCTTGCTTCCGGCAAGTCCTTGCTTCCTAAGTCGGCGAATTGTGGCTAAGAGAAAAGAACCAGAGCCGCATGCGGGATCCAGTACCGTTCCCGATTTATACTTTATCGATTCCAAGGCAAGATCCGCAATCCAATCTGGGGTGTAGTACTCACCTAACGAATGACGACTTGTAGTATCAACCAGTTCTTGATAAATTTCCTTCAGAATATCTTCATCTATATCGTCAAATTTATATGGTCTTAGGTAGGTATCCAGTCTCGAAAGAAACCCTATGAAATCGTCTTCAGCGGTAGTACCGAGTGCCCAACTAAAAAAGTCCGGTTCAGCCAGATTGGGCAGGTTATGTTTTGCAAAAAACTGTCCGGTTAGTAAACCACGGTATAGAGTCTTGGACATCGTGATTTTAGGGAATAATGCATTCAGTACGAGTAATCTTGACAGCATCGTCAAATATGTGTGGCGTACAAAAAGAATCTGGTCGCCGATAGGTTCTCCGTATACACGCGAAAGTAGTGAATTCCATTCGCTGAACTTCACCTTCACACTGGGCACTGTTTTAACGCTTCCGAGAAGTTCGGTTAAGATATTATTACATTTTCTAAAAACTGCGCTGTCTGGCCCGTAGCGGGTAGTGATATCAATCGAACGGGGTGTAGTTTTTTTGGCAGAGAAAAGAATATTATCAAGATATCTGAAGGAGCCAAGAACATCATTCTCATCTATTGTAAATTTGGATATCTGTTCTATAGACGCGCCTTCGAGTTGATATAGTTCGAATCTTAAGCCATCAGTCACCAACCCAAGGTACTCCGAAGGAGTTTTTTGAGCAGCGAAGTATTTTCTGAGTTCGGTCATTGCGGCTGGCCGCTCACTGTCGATATCGGTCTTGACTTCAAATATTATATACTTGTACAGGGCATCAATGAATCCCTTTACGTTGGCCACCTTAATCTTTTGTTCTATTTCAATTTCATTGACTTCAACTCCATAAGCGAGTCGCAAGTAGTTTAAGAGAAATTCTCTCCTTTGATCGTGGTGCTTCCCTTGGCGAATCGCCTGTTTGATCTCTGCCACATATTCGGAAAGGACATCGGGATAATTTGCTTTGTAAGGTAATATTCTTGAACTTGATGACATACTATATTAGGATAATTGTTTTAAAAGTCTTTGTCCAGTCTACAAAAATCCCCACTACACGACCCCCCTCCACTTCTTGGTACACTTCTTGCAATATGTCTCTACCAAAGACAGAGAGTTTGTACTTACCTCTCTGGCTTCAATGAGATATGACAGTTTGTGATATGATGTAGCCGAATCCGCAGGAGGATAAACAATGCAAAAAGACTGCGAAATCAACGGTGATTCCCTGTCCGCATGCATGTATACAGGAGATATCAAAGCTGGGCTTTGTCATTCTGTTCAAAAATATGTCAGTTATGAAATAGACAATTTGTCATCGATTCTCCCTCCACATCAGGAGAACTGCTCGTAATGATGAAAGGATTTATAAACATGAAGAGACTCATTATTCGAGTGATCGGCACTCTCGCTATTCTGGCGGGGATTGCATCGGCGCAGGAAGTGGTCATCAAAGATTTTCCGCTGGGTGTCGGCGGAAGTATCGACTCTGACCACTTTCAGGCATACTTCCCCGGTATGAAAGCAGTAGCCGATACGCTCAAAAAGTATCCGCTCGCCAGAGCTGTCATTACGGGCGGCGCTGATGGCGGGCAGTATCAAAGTGATCACGATGCAAAAAATCCCGGCCTCGCCTTGGGGCGCGCGCATATTCTCCGCGCACTGCTTATCAGTGAATTCAAAGTCGATTCTATTCAGATTATCGTCCAGTCCGATGACAGCAAACGCAGAGGCTCCGAATATCGCTATGCCAGTATTCGTATATCGCGCGAGTTGTCAGATATCGAAGCCCGCCTCCAGGCTGTTGAGCAAAGAGCGCCAGTCGAAAAACATTTCACCGAAGTCCAGACTTCGTCCGGCACGCCTATCGAAAATTTTGGCCTCCAGTTTGGCGCAGGGCTAACAACCTCCCCCTTTGGCGGCATTCCGTTGGTAAACGCGGCTTTGACTTGGGAGCGCGTTATTTTTGTCGAAGCCTTCGCCGGTCACACATTCTGGAACAGCACGTTCAATTTTGACGGTTCTGATTTGAATACCAAACGACGACTCATAGGCGGCCAGGTGATTGTTTTTCCTATATCCCACATACCAGTCGGGATCGTCGGAGGCTGGATTCGAATTGAAGAGATATCCCAATCCTATTACAAATATGTAAATCTCTCCGAAGGACCGCTTCTTGGATTGCGCGTCACGCCAATCAAATATCTCTCGGCGACCGGAGTATTCGATCCGGCCAAGCGGCGAATCGTGGGCGAAGAGTTATCAAAAATGAACCGAGACCAATTTCTCCTGAGTATCACTGCACATATCGGATTTGGAGGCGCAAAGTGAACAGACGCATTGTATTTACCTTTGGAATACTCATATTTCTTGTTGCAACTCTGGTGATGAACTGTGCCGACCCGCTCGAAGGAGAAAGTGACAACCCTATCCTTGGACCCGTCAATACAGTTGATACTATCTACATTAACGGCGACACGATACTTGTCACAGACACTGTTTTTGTCGGAGGCGATACAATAGTGGTGACCGACACGATAATAGTAGACACGTTGAATAATACCGACACCACGATAATTAGAGACACGGTAATTGTGATTGATACGGTGATAGTTGTGGATACCTTAATTGTCATCGTTCCAGATTCTACCGGCCCGACTACTGCCTGCGCGCAGTTAGGTTCAAATCAGCAGGAAATTGTCTGGATGCTTCGCTATCCCTCAGGAATGTACCGGATGGAGTTTGATGCCTATACAGAGCAGAATCAGCCAAACCAGTCTGTGACTGTAAATATCGACGGTCAGGAATTTCAGTGGCCGGTCGGACAGGATCCTTCGTTTGTGACCGAGCGTACGCTGAATGATCTGAGCGTTATTCGCATAACGGTAAACAAACCGCCCGCCCGCGGCCATTATATCAGCATCTGTCTGAAATTGACCGCTCTTTAGGCTATCTGAGATTTATCTCTGGTAGTTCGAGGTCTAAAGTAACTTGACCTGCTTTGTCTATGCTCAATAGCATATCATTGCTTGATTCTCAGCTTTTTACCCGATAGCTTTTACAGAGCTAGTATAGCGAAAGTAGAGGAACAAACATGAAGCCGCTGTCTATGAAATGCGCCGTCTGCAAGGGTGAGACCAATTCCCACGAACTCAAGCCGCTCTCGTTAATCAGTCATCCAATTGACGACCTCATACGAGACGCCAATTCTCAAATTGATCGTGATGCTCCAGTATGCCAACGCTGTCGAGCAAAATATCGCCGTCAGTATGTCGAAACCACTCTTCTCCAGGGACAGGGAGAGATCACATCTCTCGAAAGTGCGGTTTTGCAGAGTCTTTCAAAGGAAGCGATTATTGCTCGAAATGTTGAAGCCATGTACGCAGGACAGATTACGTTTGGCCAGCGACTAGCCGACCGGATCGCATCGTTCGGAGGGAGCTGGGCGTTCATACTTATCTTCTTCTCTATCCTTCTAGTCTGGATTACAATTAACTCGATAATACTTTTGTCGCCGCCTTTTGATCCTTTTCCATTCATTTTGTTAAACCTCGTTCTCTCTTGCCTGGCCGCAATGCAAGCGCCGGTTATAATGATGAGTCAAAATCGCCAGGAATCGAAGGACAGAATTCGAGCCGAACATGATTATCAGGTCAATCTAAAGGCAGAAATTGAGATACGGCATCTAAATATGAAGATAGATCAACTGTTACAACACCAATGGCAGCGCCTTCTTGACATTCAGAAATTACAACTTGAAGTACTCGAAGAGTTGGAAGAAAACCATTCTAAAGGAGTGGAAGTGTCAAAGGATAAGACGCTATCAAGCAAAACTTCAACGGAAGGAACAGAGGATCATCCCGATGAAACAAACTAACCTGTTCAGCGTAGCCCGCTCAATGAGTCGGTTTTGATATGATTGATGGGAGCAGTAGTCGGTGGCGGAGACGAGATGGAGCAAGGATACTATGCCCGGTCTTGATATATCCTGATTCTATTCGCGGCCCGTTCTATTGCGGCACGGGTCGATGGCAAATCTAATTCAGTCTCGCCGCTTCCGGCAGTGAGCAGACGCGCTTTCGATATTTCATAGGCTCTTCGCGCCCGTTCAATATCGATCTCACTTGCATTCTCTATCGAGTCGGCGAGAATAGTCGCGACATTATTTGAGACCTCAAGAAATCCGCCGGAGACGGCCAGAACATGGGCTATATCGGTCGCGTCAAGAAATTCAATCTTGCCAGGTTTGAGCGCGGAAATAATCGGGGCATGGTGCGAGAGTATTCCGAGATACCCCTCTGTGCCGGGCACAGTCAATGACTTAATCTCGGCATCATAAAATGTTTTTTCAGGTGTGACTATCGATAGACGAAACATAATAGAATATCCCGATCTTAACTCTTGGACTTTTCGTAATTGGCGAGCACTTCTTCGAGATTGCCGACCATATAGAAAAACTGTTCCGGGATATGGTCGAGTTTGCCAGAGATAAGCTCATCGAAGTCTTTAATCGTGTCGGCAACTTTTACATACTTGCCGGCTTTTCCGGTGAAGGCTTCGGCAACAAAGAACGGCTGTGACAGGAAACGCTGAATCTTGCGGGCGCGCTGAACAATCTGTTTGTCTTCCTCAGAAAGTTCATCTATACCCAAAATAGCGATAATATCCTGAAGGTCCTTATATCTCTGTAAAATAACCTGCACTGCGCGAGCCACACGGTAGTGGTCTTTACCAACAATGTTCGGGTCCAATATTCTCGATGTCGAGTCAAGCGGGTCAACAGCCGGATAAATACCAAGTTCCGCAATCTGACGCGAGAGCACTGTTGTCGCATCAAGATGCGAGAAGGCAGTCGCGGGAGCCGGATCGGTCAAGTCATCGGCCGGGACATAAATCGCCTGCACCGATGTAATCGAACCCGAACGGGTCGATGTAATGCGCTCCTGAAGCGCGCCCATCTCGGTGCTGAGTGTCGGCTGATAGCCCACAGCGGAAGGCATACGTCCCAAAAGCGCGGACACTTCGGAACCGGCCTGGGTGAAACGGAAGATATTATCGATAAATAAAAGTACGTCCTGATTTTCTTCGTCGCGGAAATACTCCGCCATGGTGAGACCGGAGAGGCCGACACGAAGTCTCGCTCCGGGCGGCTCATTCATCTGGCCGAACATGAGCGCGGTCTTGCTGAGCACACCAGATTCGCTCATTTCAAGATAAAGATCGTTTCCCTCGCGGGTGCGTTCGCCTACACCGCAGAAAATCGAATATCCGCCATGCTCAGTTGCGATATTATGAATCAATTCCTGAATGATAACCGTCTTGCCTACACCAGCGCCGCCGAAGAGTCCGACCTTGCCGCCTTTTGAATACGGTTCGAGCAAATCAATAACTTTAATTCCCGTCTCGAACATTTCAACTTTGGTGACCTGATCTTCGAACGAGGGGGCCGCACGGTGAATCGGCAGACGTTTGGTTCCTTTTGGAACAGGCCCTTTGTTATCAATCGGCTCGCCGAGCAGATTGAAAATTCGTCCAAGCGAGGCCACGCCCACCGGAACTGTTATCGGACCGCCGCTATCGACAGCCTTCATTCCACGCACGAGACCGTCGGTCGAGGCAAGCGCGACACATCGGACAACATTGTCGCCGATATGCAAAGCCACTTCCACAGTAAGATTGAGTCCGCGCGCATCATCGCGAATTGAAATCGCGTTCAGGATATTCGGCAGGGACTCCGAGGGAAACTCGCAGTCGACTGTCGGTCCGATCACCTGTACAATTTTGCCGATATTCTCAGCCATCTCATCAACTCCTCTATCGTTATTCTCTCATACTCATACGTGTCATCGAACTGGTGGTTGTTTCATTTGCCGGTCGATTTTATTTCAAGGCATCCGCGCCGGAAATAACTTCCAATATTTCTTTCGTAATTTGCGCCTGACGAGCCTTGTTGTATTCCAATGTCAAACTCTGAATCATGTCGCCGGCATTTGTGGTGGCATTTCCCATCGCCTGCATACGCGAGCCATGCTCTGAAGCGAATGATTCTGCCAAAGCCGTCACCAGCTTTGTGGTCGCATACCCGGGCATCAGCGCAGCGTAAATCTCTTCCGATGACGGCTCAAAAATATATTCGCGGGCGGTCTTACTATCGCCATGTTCGCTTGCCGGTTTTGCGACGGGCAGGTATTTTTCATTGGTAATGCGGTAGCGAACCATCGAGAGAAAGCGCGTAAAGAGAAGCACAATCTCATCGGTCTGTCCGGTGACAAATCGATTTGTCAACAGGGCAACAATCTCTCGCGCACGGTCGTAATTGAGAACCCCGCCCCAATCGCCATAGAAATTGACAATTGGCCATTTGCGCCTTTTATAATAATCATTGCCGCGTTTGCCGATAGTTACAAGCTCGATTTCGACATTGCTATTTTCCGCAAGCCACAGATCGGCGCGACGGATGACATTTGAATTGAATGACCCGCACAGTCCGCGATCAGATGTGATGACAACCAGCGTCTTTTTGCGTGCGGGACGTTCTTCGAAGTACGGATGAACTATTTCTCCCTGCGAGCCTTGAGCCAAATGCGACAGCATTTCGTCGAGTTTCAGGGCATACGGTTTGGCCTGCTCGACGCGCTGTTGGGCTTTGCGCAATTTAGCCGCCGCCACCATTTTCATGGCTTTGGTGATACGCCGGGTCGACACGACCGATTTGATTCTCTTTTTTACCGCGCGAAGATTTGCCATATGTAAGTACTAAAGCGACTCTACTCCTTGAACCCTGCTTTGAATTGTTCAACAGCCTGTTTCAGTTTAGCCTCAGTCGCATCAGAGATTTTCAATTCCTGATTCATAGTGTGTTCAATATCCGGAAAATTCTTATCACAGAATTCAAATAACTCGCGCTCAAATTTCGAGATCGCCGCAGTCGGAATCGAATCAAGATGACCGCGTGTCGCCACCCAGATCATTATTACCTCTTTGGTGACCGGCATCGGCACATACTGCCCCTGTTTGAGCAGTTCGACCATCTTCTCTCCGCGATTCAACTGCCGTCTGGTGCCTTCATCGAGATCGGAACCAAATTGAGTGAATGCAGCCAACTCGCGGTACTGCGCCAAATCGAGTTTAAGCGACCCCGCAACTTGTTTCATCATTTTTGTCTGGGCGTTACCCCCCACACGAGAGACCGAGACGCCGACATTGATTGCGGGACGCACACCCGAGAAGAAAAGTTCGGCTTCCAAAAATATCTGCCCGTCGGTAATTGAAATCACATTGGTCGGAATATAGGCCGAGACATCGCCCGCCTGTGTTTCGATAATCGGAAGCGCGGTCAGCGAACCGCCACCGAGTTCATTTGAGAGTTTTGCGGCGCGTTCAAGCAAACGCGAGTGGGCGTAGAAAATATCGCCGGGGTAGGCCTCGCGTCCCGGAGGACGGCGAAGGAGCAACGAAAGCTGGCGGTAAGCCGCGGCCTGTTTTGATAAATCATCGTACACGCAAAGCACATGTTTGCCGTTGTACATGAACTCTTCGCCCATGGCGCATCCGGCATACGGCGCGATATATTGCAGCGGGGCCGGGTCGGTCGCTGTCGCCGAGACAACGATTGTGTATTCCATTGCGCCTTGCTGGCGCAGAATCTCAACAACCTGTGCGACAGTCGAGGACTTTTGTCCGATCGCGACATAGACACAGATCACGCCAGTATTTTTCTGATTGATAATGGCGTCGATTGCGATTGCTGTTTTTCCGGTCTGACGGTCACCGATAATCAATTCGCGCTGTCCGCGTCCGATTGGAATCATGGCGTCGATGGATTTGAGTCCGGTCTGCATCGGTTCTTTTACCGGCTGACGTTCTACAACCGACGGCGCGCGACCTTCGAGCACGCGGAATTTGTCGGTGACAATCGGCCCCTTGCCATCGAGCGGCTTGCCGAGCGGATCGACGACACGTCCGATGAGCGCAGTGCCGACCGGAACCTGGGCGACTTTGCCGGTGCGACGAACGGTATCCCCTTCTCTGATGCCGGTCACTGAGCCAAAAATGGCCGCGCCGACATTGTCTTCTTCAAGGTTCAAAACGATACCTAAGATATCTCCGGGAAACAAAATAAGCTCGGACATCTGGACATCTTCAAGTCCCCAAATGCGCGCAATACCATCGCCAACTTGGAGGACGGTTCCAACCGATTCCATCTCAAGTTTGGTGTCGTACTTTTCGAGCTCTTTACGTATGACCGATGATACTTCTTCGGGATTGAGAGCCATTACCGAACTCCTTTATGTTCAAACATTTATTTCTTTCTTCCCCTAAGGGGTTACAAATCCGCCGGCGGAGCAGCAGGCCATCCGAGAACAATTCCGATATTCGTAGGTCGATACCTTCTTAGGTCTCGACATCTTTACTTCTTTCCCTCTCCCCCGAGAGGGCAGGGTGAGGGCCTATTCAGAGAATATGAGATTGCCATGCCTGCCCGCCGTGGAGGGTCGCGTCCGGGAAGCCGCTCCTCGCAATGACATGCCAGTGACAATTGGCGTGGTTGGTGTACGTCCCTCCGCGCCTGCCCGCTGTGGTGGGGCGGACTTGAAAGCCTCGTGTACCAACGCTTCCCGGTGAAAAGCTCAGGCGACCTTCACTTTCTCCAACTGTTCTTCTAACATATTCAAACCGTGCCGCACCGAGCCATCGATTATTTCACCGCGCATAAAAAGTATCATTCCGCCGACAATGGCCGGGTCGATTTTTTTGGTAAGGTCAATCTTAAGCTTGGTCATACCAACCAGCCGCTCGGTGAGGCTTTGTTCTTCGGACGATTTCAATGGGATGGCGGTGACCACAGTAACTTTGAGAATCCCTTTTTGCTCTTTGACCAGCCGGTCGAACTCATCGAGAATTTCCGGAAGAAAATTGACGCGATGTTTTTCCACCAGCACGACGATAAACTCGACAAAAAGCCGCTCGATTCTCGGAGCGAATACTGTTCGCACAAGGTTAAGCTTCTTGTCATCCGGCACTTGCGGAGCAGCCAAAAAATCCAGAAGCGTTCGGTCAGTGGCGAGCATCTGACGAAGACTCGTCAGTTGGTCCTGCGCTGCATCAATCAGACCGCGGGAATTGGCGGATAAAAAAAGCGCCTGACCGTATTTTTTTGCGACCTCGTGAACTAACATAGCGACTTAATCAGACCTTTTGCAAATCGTCGATGAAGCGGCCAATCAGATCGCGCTGTTTGGTTTCATCGAGCTTTTCCTTGATAACCTTCTCGGTGGCGCGCATCGTTATGGCAACCATGTCATTCTTAAGCTGGACTTTCGCTTTTGCGACTTCTCGCTCAAGCTCTGCCTTCGCTTTTGAGCCTATCTCTTTGGCCTCTGTTTGCGCCGTGGCCTTCATATCAGCCGCGACACGTTTGCCTTCATCGACGGCTTCGACAAGTTTCGCGCGACGCTCATTCTCAATTTCTTTGAGACGCGAATCGTACTCGACTTGCTGAAGAGCGACTTTTGCCTTTTCATCGTCGATCGATTTGAACTCATCGACAATCTTATTGCGCCGTTCTTCCATGAGCGCCAAAAGCGGCCCCCACGCGAATTTCTTGAGAATCCAGAGCGTAATCAAGAACCCGACTAAGTGAGTCAGAAATTGTTGTATATCAAATGTCATTGTCTCTCCACGTTAGGGAGTAAGTATCCTTGGAAGCGCACTGTCGCCGACTTCACACGGACACCCGCTCTCTTCTTAGGCTCCAATCTTGCCATAGAGCAAGAAGAAGACGACAAGCGCATAAATGGTCAACGCTTCAATCAGCGCCGCGCCGATAATCATCGCAGTCAGAATTTTTCCTGAGGCTTCGGGCTGACGGCCGATAGCTTCCATCGCTTTGCCGACTGCGGGTCCCAGACCCAAACCTGAACCGACTGCGGCCAGCCCGACACCCATCGGTAACGCCCATGCTAACATTGATTGATAATCCATTGTTTCTCTCCTTATCCGATACGATTAAAAGGGTTTGATTGTAATTCCATTGTTCACTGCCTAATGCGCTTCCTCATGGGGTAGCATCATCAGAATGTAAATTGTCGAAAGTAGTGTAAAGACTAATGCCTGAATTGTCGACAAAAGCAACCCAAGAAGAATAAAAGGGACATTGAACGGCAAACCGATGGGCGAATGTGCAAACGAGAGCGCGGTGATCCCAAGACCCACAAAAGCCGCCACAAGTATGTCTTCTCCGGTTATATTTCCAAAGAGTCGAAGCGCCAGCGAGGCCGGTTTGGCGATTTCTCCTACAAGATGGATTATCAAAAATATCGGGGTCAGGCACCACATCATTATTCCCTTTGGGCTTCCCATCAGGTGATGCAGGTACGTCTTGATGCCAAGTTTCTTTATTCCGGTGTAATGCGTGACACAAAAAACGATAAGCGCAAGCGAGGCAGTCACATTGATACTTGTTGACGGCGAATGCCCGAGCGGTATAATACCCCATAGATTATTCACTAAGATGTAGAAGAAAAGCGTTCCGAGCAGTGGAATGTATGCCTTGGTGTGTTTCCCGAGCATTGTGTGCACAAAATTGTACATCCCTTCGACGAGCATTTCTATACTATTTTGAAACGGGCCGGGAATCATCTGCCTGTTGGCATGCACTCGCGTGGCGATAAACGCAAACAAGACCGATGTTGCGAGCGCAAAAATTATGTTTACCCAATGCTCGACCCACTCATATTCCGGCCCCAGATATTTTAGGATAAAGTGCGCTATGCTCGGAAGCGCAACCGGATCAGCCGCATGCGCACCGCCTTCGGTTGCCGTGGCAATCATGATCCATTGTCCGATTGGGGCTGGAATAAGGCCGATAATATTTGTGAGTATTGCCGCTATCATATCGCCTTCTGGACCTGTTCTTTTTCAGGTGCGGCAACGTCAATCTTTAAGAAACTGCGCCCAAGTACTTTAAGAACCATGACGGCTAAAATTAGCGATGATCCAGCAAGTAGAACCCAGGGATCGAACTGAGTTACTTTAAGGAGAAAGTAGCCTGTTATATATAATAGAGGGAATTTGATCAGACTTAAGCCGATTGCCTTTTGGGTGTTGACTCCCTCGGGGCGGATTGTCGAGCGAACTAATGCCGAGAGAAACATGAGGTTTATCATTCCCCACACACCGCCTGAAAAGAAGGCCAAAGTCGGGAATAATCCGTAATAGTAGAGTCCAAAGGGGAAAGCGATGAGAAGAACGATTCCAGTGGTTCGAAGTGTGCGTGTGATAAATTCAAATCCCATCATTCAACTCGTATATTTCGATAACTGCATATCCTGCAAGTTCTTATTTCTTCAGAGAGTCACTTCTCTCACGTTCTTCCCGATCCGAAATCGCCTGCGATTTTTTAACCAAAATATAAATCTGCTGTCCGGCGGCCACAAATCCGAGAATTATCCCAACTATGACTAACCATGGCTCTGTCGAAAACTTCTTGTCGAGCCATTGTCCGCCAAAGAATCCGATAAGCGGCCCGGCGATAAGAATCCCCGGAACAGCCGCCAACATACTTATCTGAGCTAAGTTGCTGCGGTCCTTGTTCTTTGACTTGTTTCCAAAAAGGGACATAGTAACCCTTTCTTTCGCTAAACAGGGGGCAAATAACAGAGTGAGCGTATCAGTGTCAAGCGATTTCGCAAAGTTTGTGAAAAAAATATCAAGAGGGTGGGGGGCGATGGAGTGTGCTGACGCGGCAATGACCAAAGGGAATGGTGCGACCGAAGGGAGTGGTGGAACCGTAACCATCTCAGTTCATCTACGTCTTGTCATTCCCGCGGACGCGGGAATCCAGGGTAAATAGACGTGCAGGCCGTCCTCCATTGGCGGATTCGAAAATCTCTGGCCTGCACAAACATTAAGATCACACCGCAAGCAGTGTGGT
>JAWXAN010000049.1 GCA_034439475.1 Candidatus Zixiibacteriota bacterium | reverse complement strand
ATATAATAACACACCGAGAAAATGTCTGGACTTTCGGACACCTGCAGTCCGCCGCAGGCGGATTGGGGAAAACTGTTGCACTTCAAATGTGAATCCACCCAGTCCTGAGCGCGGGGATGACACCAATTTTTATTTTAGAAATGTCAATCACGTTCAGATCTCAGCATTATTCTTAACGATCTGATCATGAGGCGCCAGAATTGTCATTCCAGGAATACATTCAAAACATTAAAACAGCGCGGACGTCAATCTCTCAGCGCGCGAAGCATCTGCGCCGCCTTGGCCAAATCTTCATCCGGCACGGCAAAACAGAATCGCACCCAGCGGTGGTTTTCCGGATCACTCACAAAATCATCGGCCGGAACGGCCCCCACACGGGTCTTCTCTATCATTCTATCCACAAACGCTTTCGAATCAAGCTTTGGAAACATATTCCTAAAATCGGCCATCGCATAGTACGCCCCCTGCGGACGCATGACATCCAAACCAAGTTCTTCCAAGGCGGCGCAAAACGTATCGCGCTTTTTGAGATACATTGCATTCAGATCCGAATAGAAACTGTCCGGCAGGGTGTCGATGGCATCGGCTACTCCCTGCTGGAGGGGAGCCGGGGCGCAAACATAGATATTGTCCACCAGCGCAATGAGCTTTTCCATTATTCTCGGGGGAGCGACAAGATAGCCAATCCGCCAGCCGGTGATGGCAAACGTTTTGGAGTAGCCACCCATCGTTATCGTATTGTCTTTGAGATCGGGCAGGGAGCCGGGCGATGTGTGCGAGCGGCCATCATAGGTCATGTATTCATAAATCTCATCAGTGACCATCAATACATCCCGGTCTTTGCACAGTTTTCCAATTCGAGTGAGTTCTTCTTGAGAGAAGACTTTGCCGTTCGGATTGCCCGGAGTATTGAGAAGAATGAATTTTACGTCAGGTGTGAGGTAGCGATCGAGTTGTTCCCAATTGATATCCCAGTCCGGCTCTGATAATTCGACATAGCGGGTCTCGGCTTGGTAGCGGCGAAGCGCGTTATCATAATACGGATAATATGGCGAAAAGCTCACTACGGCATCGCCGGGATTGAGAAATGTCGCGCAGATTCCTTCGAAGGCGCCGGTTGTTCCATTTGTAATGGCGATTTCGGTTTCGGGGTTGGCCGTAATGCCGTTATGGTTTTTTAGTTTTTTGGCGATAGCTTTGCGGAGCGAGATAAGACCGTAGGGGCTTGTGTAGCGGTTGATGCCATTGTCCAGCGCACGGTGCGCAGCCGCAAGTACGGTTGGCGGAACCGGAAGCTGGCAGACACCCTGCCCGAGATTTATTCCGTTCACTGCCATGACCCGAAGCGTGATTTTACGCAAACTCGGCGTCTGGATGGATGAAACTTGGTCGGAAAAACCGATTTTCTTTGTCGATATCATTTAACCTCTCTCTTAATTCACAATGTCATGAGTCAGCAACAGGGTAAACATACAAATACAGTGACCACACGCAACAGATATAATATCGCTACTACAGCTTACTGATCTGCAGAAATATCTCGTCGAATGATCGGATCGTTGTGAATGTAGACTCCTGCGGTTTATTGCCCGGACGTACCGAAAGCAGGACCTTGAATCCAGCCTCGTTCGCCGCGCTACATTCGTCGGCAATATCAGAGACAAACAAGCATTCGCCAACAGGAACTCCGATATGGCTGGCAATTGTCCGATAGCTCGACGCTTCTTTTTTAGGGCCGACTTCGGTGTCGAAATATCCGTCTATCAGACCCGATAAATCTCCCTCGATAGAATATGCAAAAAGCGTCTGCTGGGCTTTAACGCTTCCTGACGAATAGATGAATATCTGGCCGCGTTCACTTTTCCATTGGCGCATAGCCGGAGCGACATCGGGAAAGACGACACCGCGAATTGAACCATCGCGATATCCTTCCTCCCAGATTTCCCCCTGAATGTTTTTGAGACCTTGTACTTTTTTGTCGTTATCCATAAGCCAGAGGACATAATCAATAGGTGGGTCGGACCATGCTGGTTTCGATGGCGAGCGCTCGGCGGCATAATCGCTCAAAAGCAACGCCCGGTCGCCATCGCTCAATTGCTCGGTCAGATAGTTTGCGATCCTGACACGAGCATATGGAAACAGTGTCTCGTAGACAAAATCGATGGGTGTGGTTGTGCCTTCGATGTCGAGGAGAAGTACTGTTACTCGTGATAGAAGTGGAATAGGTATGTTGTCCAAGAGCCGTGAGTCTCGAAGATTTACAAAGTCTGCAAGGTAGGCGGAATGAAAGTGAATCCGAAACAGACCGGCATATATCCCTTGTCCACTCCGCTCTCAGAATATCTTGGCGTCCAACCGGACATGTCCTGAAAGAGGCGAATGGCGCGAATACGTTTATCTCCGCAGAGGTCAAACCAATGGTATGTACCGGCCGGAACACGCAACAGGTCCCCTTTTTCGACTTCGATAGCCACCACTGGACTGGTTTTTGGATTGATATGAAAAACGCCGCGTCCTTCTATAATAAAGCGGACTTCGTCTTCGTCATGCCAGTGCTCGCGGTTGAATTTTTCGAGCATAGTCTGCAAATTCGGCGTGTCGGGTTTGACGTCGATGACATCAGCCGTTTGATATCCGCCGGATGCTTTGAGGGTTTCGATTTCGGAAGCATAGGTATTCAATATCGTCTCAGCCGGAACCGAACCGGACAGGTCATGATCCGTATCCCAACGCTCGTAACCGATTCCGATTGTCGACAGATAGTCTTTGACAACCGAAAATTCGGTCAATTCTTTGTTCTGGTCAGGGATGCGCACACTTGCCATTTTTTATTCTCTCCTTATGCTCGTCTCTTTGGCGGGTTCGAAGACGGACCCGCCCTACTTTTCTATTCGTGCCCTTTCACGAGCGAAAACCTCAAACAAAAACTCAAATGCCTCAACATGCCGATAGGCCGACTGGATGGAATCCCCGAAAGCATACAGGCCATGTCCGGCAAGTAAGAAACCATGAATATCGGGCTGTTGTTTCAAAATGACACGAAGTTTTTTTGCAAGTTCGGGCATATTTTGCGAGTTTTCCAAGATGGGAATGGTCTCGGTATGCTCGTGGGTTGTCACCGACGACAATCCCTTGAGAAGCTCAAAGCCGCTGAGAGTCAGTTTTCCAGCCGGTAAAAACTCCCGTGAGAGAATCGTATTCCAGACAGAATGAACATGCAGAACACAGGACGCGACGCCGCGTCCTGCGGCGGCGGTCTCTTCGTAGACGGCAAGATGAAGCAGGTACTCCGCTGATGGTTTTCCTGCACCTGACAAAACATTTCCCCGCGCATCTATCTCAAGCAGGTCATTTGCTAAGAGCGCGGACTTGTCGACACCCGACGGCGACAGTAGCATTCTTAGTTCACTTCCGGGCAAACGCACAGAAAAGTTTCCGGCAGTGGCCGGACACCACCCGCGTGATGCGATACGGGTGATGACCGCACAGAGTTCATTACGGAGTGAGTTCATTGGGGGAATATATGGAGGGAGGTGGGGAGGTGCAAGAGGTGGTGGGGTTGACAAGTGGTCTCGACAAGTGGTCTCGACAGTCCTATTCTACATAAGGAAGAATATTGAATACCTCGTAAATTTGATTGCACAAACTGCGATAAGCCGATTGTCACCTTTCTCATGATTGGGGAACAAGGGATATGTAAAGCCTGCCGCGGTTTTTTTATAGTTTCGGCAGACAGTATTATTACCGAAGCAAAAACGGAATTCAAAGTAGCATCCGGGCCAGATGGAGACAACAGTCCACTTGTAATTGACAACACTCCCACCTCGGCCAAACTTCTGAGAGTCATCGCTTGGGTTGAGCTATTTTGCTCACTAATTTTATCTATGATCAGCCTTGCCCAAGAAAATCAATTGCTTAAAGAACTCGGCATATCAATGACGGCTTTTTGGTTTGTTTCCGGCATAGTAACTTGGGCAATACTCGTGGGATTTGCAGATATCATCACAGATCTTCGACTTTTAAGAATCAAACACTTAGAAAAATGAAAATCCCCACCTAAATAAGACATTCCCACATCCGAAAAGCCATTCGAGAAATTGATAAGTCGGGAATCCCAAAACGGCGAAACTCTTATCGCTACGATCTGTTCCTTGACGGGAATTATTATCCACCTAAATTAGTAATCTCAAAAGCAGCTAAATTTGTTCGAGGTGAAGAACTACCGGCTGGGCTATTCAATGCCGTCACTGCAAAGGATTTTCTTATTAAGGAAGGCTTCACTATCCTCGTAAAGAGCAATGGCCTAAAAAAACACTTGGGTGTCATAATAACTGAGGACGAAGAAACTAGTTTTCCAGAAGGCAGGAAGAGATACCGGTTACACCGCAGTTTCGAGCGAGATCCGAAAATTGTCAGAAAGGCAAAACAGTACAGACTTCAGATGATAGGAGAATTGCGATGTGATGTTTGTGATTTTTCTTTCGCAGACACTTTTGGAAGAGTAGGTGCCGGATTCATAGAAGCACATCATACAATTCCGGTCTCTGAACTTAAGGGAAATCAAATGACAAAAATACCTAATATTGCTCTTGTCTGTTCAAATTGTCACCGCATTTTGCATCGTTCGAAACCAATGCTTTCCATTGCCGCTATGTGGGATCTCTTAAGCATTAATCGTTAACGTCCAAAATAACTCTAACGCGAGCCCCAGCCCGACAGACGGTATAGCATCCCCCCTTACCCGTTCACCTTTTCATCCAAAAATGCCATGATCGCCGGGGTGGTCATGCGCGTTTGTTCCATCGTCTCGCGGTCGCGCACTGTCATCGTCTGATCTTCCAATGACTGGCCGTCGACAGTAATGCAGTACGGGCATCCCGCTTCGTCCATTCGCGCGTAACGCCTTCCGACCGCGCCAGATTCATCATAGAAGACTTTGAATTTCTTTTTCAAATCGTTGTAGACGTTGTTGGCAAACTCAGGCATGCCGTCTTTTTTTACAAGCGGAAATATCGCGGCTTTGATGGGCGCAATTTTGGGAGACAGACGCAGGAACACGCGCTGTTCGTCGTTGATAGTAACTTCGTCGTAGGCATCGACAAGAGTGGTGAGCAAAGTCCGGTCGCATCCGGCTGAGGTCTCGATAATATACGGCACAAATTTTTCGGTGAAGCGCTCGTCGAAATATCTGAGGTCTTTTCCGGTCGCTTTCATGTGGCGGCCAAGATCGAAATCTGTCCGGTTGTGAATACCTTCGAGTTCCTGCCATCCGAAGGGATACTCGTATTCGATATCATAGGCGGCTTTGGCATAATGGGCAAGCTCTCCCTCGCCGTGGTGGTGCCAGCGGAGCTTTTCCATTTTAAGGCCCAGCTGTTTGTACCAGTCCCATCGAATCTCGCGCCAGTATTCGAACCATTTGTCGTCCTCGGAGGGATGAATAAAAAACTGCATTTCCATCTGCTCGAATTCACGGGTGCGGAAGATAAAATTGCCGGGGGTGATCTCGTTGCGGAAGGCCTTGCCGATCTGGGCAATGCCGAAAGGAATTTTTTGGCGGGATGAGTTTTTGACATTCAAAAAGTTGACATATATCCCCTGCGCTGTTTCAGGGCGCATATAGATGACGGCGGACTCGTCTTCGACCGGCCCCATGAACGTTTTGAACATGAGATTGAAATTGCGCGCGGCGGTTAGTTCGCCGCCGCATTCGAACGGAGTTTTTGAGGGTTTCTGCAGGCAGCGGCACTCGGCGAGTTTATCGGCGCGGAATCGTCCCTTGCATGTTTTGCAGTCGATAAGCGGGTCAGTAAACTCCGCGACATGTCCCGATGTGTGCCAGACCTGGGGGTGCATAAGGATTGCGGCATCGAGTCCTTCGATGTCATCGCGGCGGTTGGTCATGGCATTCCACCAGAAGGATTTGATATTGCGCTTGAGTTCCGCGCCAAGAGGGCCGTAGTCCCAGCAGGAGTTCAGGCCGCCGTATATTTCAGATGAAGGGAAAACGTACCCGCGCCGCTTGCAGAGCGAGACGAGTTTTTCCATTGTGTCATTGACGGGTTTAGCGGTCATGGGAGAGTCTATCTTTCTGTTATCCGATTTGCGTTCGTTTCAACTTCTCTAAGAAATCCAATGATTTCAAGTCTGCGCCGACACCGGCATGGTACTGCAAAAATTTCATCAGCGCATCAAGCAACCGTGTGGCATCTTCGTAGCCCATAAACTCGACTGCGGCCTCGTGCAGTGATGCGCGCTGAAGTTTTGACATACGTCGTACCTCGGCCGCCGGAAGGGGAATATAATACTCTCCGGCCCGCTTGCAAGCGGCGCAAACGATTCCTCCCCGTTCCGGCCCGAAGGAAATTGGGTCATTTCCGGCTTGGTTTTCCTCGTTTAGGATTTTTTCAAGCTCTTTGCCGCACCCGGCACAGAATGAAAGAGACGGATGATAGCCGAGATGGGAGATGAGGCGCAGAAAGAAGGTCAGAAATAGAGCCGGCAAGGCGCGTCGGTCGGACTGGTCGATATGGTCGAGGTAGGTGAGAAAATAGTCATATAAATCGGGCTGGGCATGTTCCTGAGGGAGCAAAACATAACAGAGTTCGCAGGCCGCTGAGCCGTAGGCGAGCCGTCCGAGTGTTCCTTCGTGCTCGAAGGAAAATTCGTGAAGCGGTTCGATATCGGATAAATAGCCGCTGCTTTCTTTTTCGGAGGCATAGAACGTGAGGTCGATTCGCGTGAACGGCATCAGCCGCCCGCGTTTGGATTTAAAGGAGCGCCCCCCTTTGTCGACCAGCGGCAGTTTGCCGAAACGACGCGTGAAAAATACCACTGTCCGCGATGATTCTGACCAATTGAATGATTTGAGAATCACTCCCTCCGATTTTTCAATCGGCATGTCGGTCAGTGTCCTCGATGGCGATAGACCGTCTCGTTCGGAAATACCATGTGATATTTTGTTCGCGCAATAAATTTGATATAGAGTGGATTATTTGTCAACATGCCTTTTATACGTTCGGCATCGACAAGCGCGGCAAATTGCTCTCTGTTAGATTGGATTAGACCATCGCGCTCCATCGAAAGTTTTACAACTTGCGGAAGGCTATACGCCCCAGAGAGAAGCGAGTAGCAGAAGATAAAGGCTATCATAACAAAGCCGATCCGAACCGCTCGTCTTCGAAAAAGTGAATCTTCAAGCGAAATCCGCTTGATTAGATTTCCGGCGGGAGCAAAAATCGAGGTCTTGTTTCTATTTACACGGCGTGGCATAGGCAGAAAGGATATGGTCTCAGCAAAGACGAATCAATAAAAAAACTGGGAAATTAATTCCTGTCGTACGATACAGTCTAATTCTCGGAATCTTTTAAGGTGAAGTCAGTCCGCCGCGGCGGACGCCTGACATCAGATATTGAACCCACCGTCCGCCGATGGCGGAGTGGGGTACCCGAGT
>JAWXAN010000048.1 GCA_034439475.1 Candidatus Zixiibacteriota bacterium | reverse complement strand
TCATTGGTTCGAGTGATCTGGGCATAGATGAAACGGTAAATGGTCTCGTGAGAGATCATCGGCCCTCGGGCGTCTCGGGCAAGTCGTCCAGCGATTTGTTGCGGCGACCAGCCGATGAGCAAAGCGATCACTACCGTCTGGCGTAACTCACGGTCTCGGTCGAGCATGGAACCACTCCAGCGTCGAGCACGGCTCTGTTGGTCGGCATACATGGGGGTGTAGCTTCCGTTCCTGTTGCAATTTCGCTTTATTTCACGAGCAACTGTCGATGGCGCGCGATCCACAGCTGCCGCGATTTGCCGGATCGAGATCCTATTGGAACGTAAATGGGCAATATCGAACCGTTCTTGGCCGTTGAGTTGAATGTATTTTTGTCCCATAGCACCACCTGTATAAGGTGTTGCACTTCGTTTGTGAAGCTAGGGAAACCAGGGCATCTTCTCTCGGTATTTGTAGCGACTCCGCCGCGGCGGACCGTGGTTCGGCGAGAGTTTTGTCAGCCGACAGACAGATTGCACATCGATAATGAAAAACCCACCCGTTGGGTGGGCTACAGCTCCCAAGTGAAGGAGAAAGAAAAGATCACACCGTCCGCCACGGCAGAGTGTGGTACAAGATTCAAAGCAGACATTTCTATCGTTGTTCCGTCAGCCAAATATTTAAGCTAGGAAAAGCACAATTCTACTATAGCTCTTTCATCAGCAACAAAATATCCAGAGGCTTAGTGTACATTATAATCTCACCATTGGCGTCTCGCGGCCATTGGTCGTCGGGGCGGTCGGCATAAATCTCGATCCCGTTCTCGTCTGGGTCGCGTAGATAGATGGCCTCACTGACGGTGGTCGGCTGTCCCGTCGATTGGCCAATTGTGGTCGACAAGGCGTTTGAGTGATCGGGCGAGTTCAGTTCTATTTGGCGCTAAAATGGCAAAATGAAACAGCCCAGTACTTCCAGGAGACGATGGCGCACCGCCAGCGCTTTGCCATGTATTTAATCCGATATGATGATGATAGCCGCCGGCCGAGAGAAACGCGGCTTGAGTGCCCAGACGAGTAGTGAGTTCAAAACCCAAAATCTCAGTGTAGAACTTTACTGAGCGTTCAATATCTGAGACGCGAAGGTGGACATGCCCGATGCGAGTCTGGTGATGAAGTGAATGTTTTCCTTCTACTTTCTCCATACTCATAATATGTACTTTTTATGATATGAGGAAAACAGGTAATTCTAATCCTGCTTAAAGTTGCCAAACGCCAACCTTCGTAAATATATTTACGCATGACGATTTTGACAGTGCCGAGTATTGCCCGGTTGCTAATTTCTCGTTGCTATTATCAGCTTTCTATGTTGCTATTTTTGATAAAATGACTACCTTAAAGAGTCAAACTAATAGACACGAATTTACAGACATTTCACTGGAGGTTTATTTAATGAAATACCACACACATATTATCGATGGGTTGAAAGAAAGGCTTTTACTGGCGTTTGCTCTGGCACTGCTGACAGTACTGATTTTGGTATCTGCAGGCCATGCCAAAGACAGCGACAACGATGGAATGCCGGACAATGTCGACAAGCGGCCGCATACCGCCGGGTATTTTAATCCTTATGTCACAGCCAGCGGCAACACCCCTCATTTTGTGTATGCCACAAATTCGTTTGAACTCAATGCGGGTTCAAGACCGATACTGGATCGCTTGGTCAGAAAATTAAAAGCCTCGCCCGACACGAAAGTTGAAATTCGCGGCTATGCCGATGATACCGGCAACGATGCCCATAATTTGAAACTCTCACACGCCAGAGCTCACAAGGTCAAAACTTATCTTGTCAGCCGTGGTGTGCACGAATCGCGAGTGCTGGCTACGGGATATGGAGAAAATCCATCCCATGTCGTCGGTGATAATTCAACCAGTGAGGGACGCCAGAAGAACCGCCGCGTCGAGGTCAAATTGGTAAACTAAGCTCTTTTACTATAGAGTAAGCAAAAGGCGTGGATCATCTCCACGCCTTTTTTATTTCCATGTGTTAATTCCCCCTGTCTATACACGGTAGACAGCGTTTCTTCTTCGACGGACATGGAGCCCTCTTCTGTCATTGGAAAATAATAAGGGCAGGTACGGGGACCTGCCCCTACGGAATTAACTGACGGGTGACATTTTAGGTCGGTGCCATTCGGTTGCCATTGTAGGGTCACCCCCCTGTGGTTGCCCTCTTACTCTCCTCGATGTGAGACCGTCAGGGCAATCTCAGTTGATGTCTATCGATGTAGCCGGGCGTCCCTGCCCGACTGTTCTGACCTCCACGCCTTGTTTTTCCTCTTGACACATCCATTTTATGTTACTATATAGTAACATGTCTGCCGCCAATGATGAAAGAATCTGGAAAGCCCTCGCCGACCCGACCCGCCGCGAACTGTTGGATTTGCTCAAAGACGGCCCGCAGACAACAGGGGAGCTCATCGAATATTTCCCGGTTTTCTCGCGCTGCACTATCATGAAACACCTTGGTATCCTTGTGGACGCCAAATTGGTTGTCGTCCGCCGTGAAGGACGATACCGCTGGAATTATCTCAACGCCGTCCCCATCCAGCAAATATATGAACGGTGGATGAGTCCCTATGTCGGCACGATGGCATCCTCAATGCTTAAACTAAAAAAGAAACTTGAACAATAAATCAGAAACTTCAGCCAAAGAGGTAAAACGTGTCAAATCCATCAGATGAAAAAAAAGAGGTTAGCGCCTTGCAGATTGAACTTGAGATTACCATCAAAGCCTCGCGTGAGCGGGTCTGGAAAGCGCTCGTTGAGGAATCGACTATGTGGTGGAGGAAAGATTTCTACGCGACAGCCAATCCCAAGGCATTTATTATCGAGCCAAAGATCGGCGGTCGGGTCTATGAAGATGCCGGCGATGGCGCCGGTCTGATATGGTACAATGTCATTGGTATTGAAACCGGGCGGTCGATAAACTGTGTGGGGCATATTTCGCCTCCCTATGGAGGCCCGGCGACGTCTCTTTTGCGGCTCTCTCTGGAAGAGAAAGGAAAAAACGAGACGGTTCTTCGTCTGACAGATGCGCTCTTCGGACATTTGCCGAGTTGCAGCGCCAAAGAGGGCTGGTTAATGTTATTCGACGAGAGCTTCAAGGCCTATGTGGAGGGAAGGAACGAATAGTCTTATATCTTTGGCACTTTTCGCCCCAACCTATCTGAGCGGACAAGGTAGTTCCTATCTCGTAGAGCCGGGTTCCTTTTGAATGACTGGCTGCACGAGTCTTTTGACTTATTTGGTTTAACCTTATCGTTGCCAGATAGTTAGCTTTCGGTTGGGTTGAACTGCTATATCCTGTTTCAAAGCTTGCTTGGAACATTTAACTGCCGTACATTTTTGATCTATGTCAACGAAAAGACGGACACGATAATACCTTCGCTAATTAACCCAAGGAATATTAGTACATGACACACAGCCCACAGCCGACTTCAATAAATGACAATCAGAGAAGCGATCGCCGATCCGAATATAATATGCTCAGCCGTAAAGTGGCCGATGCTGGCCTTTTCGACAAACAGCCCCTGTTCTATGTAAGCCGGATTTCCGAAATTTTACTCTATCTGACTGGCGGATATTTACTTCTTTTTGCGACAAACAGTATCTGGACCCTCTTGCTTGCGGCCGTGGTACTGGCCTTCGGTTTCACACAAATAGCCTTCATTGTCCATGATTCAGGCCATAGACAGGTTTTCACACGGATTGGCCGCAATGACATCCTCGGCACTATTTGCGCCAATCTTGGTCTGGGTCTCTCATATGGCTGGTGGGTGGGAAAACATAACGAGCATCACAGACATCCCAACCATGTAGATCTTGACCCGGATGTCGATGTACCGGTCATCGCCTTTACCGAAGAGCAAGCCCTCGCAACACACGGCCCGGCGCGATGGATTGTCCGGTATCAGGCCTTCTTTTTCTTCCCGATTTTGGCTTTTTTGTCGGCCAGTATCCGTATGCAGGGCTTTCGGCATTTACTATCGGGCAAAGCCAAAAATTCAAAAACTGAGCTTGCTTTGATCGCAGTGAATGCAACTCTCTATTTCGGGTCGCTTTTTCTCTTTTTGCCTCCGCTTCACGCGCTCTTGTTTATCTTTGTCCATCAATCGCTGTTCGGCATGTATATGGGATTGGTCTTTGCCACCAACCATAAAGGGATGCCGACTCCGGATGAGGCGATAAGCCAGGACCCGATTCTGCGTCAAGTTGTGACCACGCGTAATATCAAAGCGAATGCAGTTTCTGATTATATATTTGGCAATCTTGGCACCCAGATCGAGCACCATCTATTCCCGAATCTTCCCCGACGACGGTTGCGCGATGCCGAGCCGATTGTCAAAGAATTTTGCCGTGAGCGCGGAATTAGCTATCATGAGACTGGCGCGTTCGGCGCATACTGGGAAGTCCTCACAGAACTTCATAAAGTGAGCGCACCACTCCGCAGATAGAAACGAAATTCACGGACGTCGTCGCGATTCGCTCTTCCAACGACTCAATGTAACGTCACCGCAGCGAAGCCGCGATGGAAAAGCTGTGGTCCATCTTCTCTTTACTCTTGTAGCACACCGCTTGCGGTGTGATTTTACGGATGGTGCAGGACAGAGACGGCCTGCACGAAGATGAATATGAGATTGCCATGTTTCACTTAAGAAATCCGCCGCGGCGGACGGTGTGATCTTTTCTTTCCCTTTATCTCTGGGTGAGGTCATATTCATGAGACTCAAGAATCGCTGAACCGCAGGGGTTCAGCGCTACAAGACGATGACAAAACAAAAAGGTTGAAGATCACACCGCAAGCGATGTGGTACAAGAAACAAAGCCGAAATTCCCAGGATGGTCGTTGCGAGTCCGCCGCAGACGGAATCGCAACAAGATAAAGAGGATATGGGATTGCATTGTTTCACTTAGAAGCGTAATTCCTAACGACTGATGGAAAGTTCGGTACTGTCCCCTACGTCTTTCGCTCTTTCTTCTTTGCGGCAGGGAAGAGGATATTGTTGAGAATGAGCCGATAGCCGGGCGAGTTTTTCTGTAAATTGAGTTCCGTTGGAGGGTCGTTAATCATGTGCTGATAGTCTTCGGGGTCATGTCCGGCATAAAATGTGAATGTCCCCCGTCCATAATTTCCATGCAGATACCGCACTTCATCAAAATTATCAGGCTGGCCTAATACCGTCACATGTTTTTTCATAAGTGACTTTCTAAAACCGGTCACCTGCCCCATAAAGCCATTGATAGTGCTGACATGACATTGGGTCAGCATCGTCGGGACCGGATCAAGTTTAGCTGAGAACTCAAAGAGAAAAAAGAAGTCCTGATCCGGGGTCTTGAATCGCATCAACCGCTCAGGATAGGTGTCGATATTTGAGCGTCGATAGGCCATCGGATCAAAATTGGGAGTGAAATTCTCGAAGGCAAACGTCTTTGAGAAATCGAGTTTACCTGCTCCACCGGGGTCGACAGGATCGCCATCGAACTCACGAGGGACAATATCCACGCCATCAGCGGCAAGAGCGATATCAATTGTCTCTGGCGCGGAACACATGGTAAAGAAGAAGCCGCCCCGTTTGACAAACTCAGCGACCGTTTTGGCAACATCCCGTTTCATCAAAGAAACCTTGTTGTACCCGAGTTTGCTGGCCAGTTCCTCAGAGGTGCGGACATCGGCCTGATACCAGAGTTCATTTCGGAAAGAAGCATAGAACTTTCCGTACTGGCCGGTGAAATCTTCATGGTGGCAGTGGAGCCAATCGTAATCGTCAAGACCGCCGTTGAGCACTTCTTCGTCCCAGACAACATCATATTTTATTTCAGCATAGGTCAATGCCAGCGTAACTGCGTCATCCCAGGGGCGCAAATTTGGGGGAGAGTAGACCGCAATATGGGGGGCTTTCTCAAGTTCCACCCGCTCCATATTTTCGACTTCGATTTGAGCCATAATGTCAGAGACCTGACCTGATGTAATTGACTCCATCGTGACACCCATCAACAGACCCATATCAGCAATGTCCTGAGACTGGTCGAGCAAAAACGAACCGCCGCGATAGTTTAACAGCCACTGTCCTTTGATTCCTTTGTCGAGGGCTTTGTAGACGACACCATATGCTTTGAGGTGGTCGGTCTGTGTTTCATCCATCGGAATAAGAATCGAGGCGGCGGTGATTTGTACAGGAATCATTGCCATTATGCTTAGGAGGAAAATCAGGAAGGGTCGTCTCATATTGGTAGTCATTAAACGCAAAGTCTCACTTTCGGTTCGAATATAATTGGCCGGTATCTTAACTCTTTTTGGTTTGGTCGGATATTGATGACTTTTTCTCGGCCGTATTCTTTTCGGCCACAAGTCCCTTTCGAAAAGCATGAAATTTCTCAAGATATTCCGCAATTCGCTTTTCGTCTCCGCCATTGGTAGGCTGATAGTAACGACGTTCCCCAAGTTCTTTCGGGAAATATTGCTGGGTTGTTAACGCTTCCTTATAGTCATGAGCGTATTGGTATCCCGCTCCATATCCCAGCCCTTTCATAAGTCTGGTCGGCGCGTTGCGTATCTCGAGCGGTACTGGCAGCGAACCATGTTGCTCCACATCTTTCTTCGACTGCTTGAAGGCTGTATAAACCGCATTCGACTTCGGAGCGCAGGCCATATAGATGACCAATTGAGCGATAGCGAGTTCACCTTCGGGTGATCCCAGAAAATGAAAGGAATCGCGGGCATTCAGGGCCAAAGTCAGGGCGTAGGGGTCAGCCAGGCCGATATCTTCGGTTGCAAAACGAACCAATCGCCGGATAACATACATCGGCTCTTCGCCAGATTCAAGCATCCGAGTGAGCCAATAGAGCGCGGCATCGGGATCACCACCACGAATGGTCTTATGAAGGGCCGAAATAAGGTTGAAATGTTCTTCGCCCGATTTGTCATAGAGAAATGTCCCGCGCTGGTTGACCTGTCGAAGGTCATCGAGAGTTATTGTCTTCCGCTCGCCAACAAAGGCCGCTGTCGCTTCGAGCAATGAAAGTCCCCTTCGGGCGTCGCCATCGGAAGCGGCAGCCAGGTATTCAAGGGCGTCCGGAGCAAGACTCAATTCTTTTTTGCCAAGTCCCCGTTCGGTATTTGAGAGGGCGTTTAGCATTATTTGCTTTAAGGCCTCTTCAGATATCCGGGTGAGGACATAGACTCGCATTCGCGAAAGAAGAGCCGAATTGACCTCGAACGACGGATTCTCTGTTGTGGCGCCAATCAGGATGACATCGCCGTGCTCGACATATGGCAGAAAGGCGTCCTGCTGGGCCTTATTGAAGCGGTGTATTTCATCGACAAAAATATATGTCCTTCGGCCCGACATCTGGTAATAGCCAGCGGCTTTAGTCAGGACATCTTTGACTTCTTTTATGCCGGATGTCACAGCTGAAAAATTGACAAACTGTCCATGAGTTGATTTGGCTATAAGCTCGGCAAGTGTCGTCTTGCCGCTGCCGGTCGGCCCCCAGAAAATTATCGATGGGACTTTGTCCTGTTCGATAGCCATGCGAAGAGGCGTGGTTTCTCCCACCACAGCTTCCTGGCCGATTAATTCATTGAACGTTTGCGGACGCATTCTGTCCGCAAGCGGTTTTATTGAATCACTTCGGAATGATTTTGTTTTGGAGTTTTCATCTTCAAAAAAGTCCATGCATTAAAGATACGATCAGGAGCATAGCCGAACAATCACAATAAATTGCTCGGCTGATGCTTTGCGGTTCGCATCCTGTAGTCCAGGATGCCTATTACTGTGAACCTGACGGATTCAAGTCGAACTTTTTTATTTTGCGCCAGAGGGTGGTCCGGCCGATTCCAAGCGCGGCGGCTGTCTTTTTGTAATTCCAGTTATTGTCAGAGAGCGCCCGGACAATAAGGTTGCGCTGGTTTGAGCCAAGCAACCCGCCTTCATTGGAAAAGTCCGGAATGTTTGAGAGGACAAGAGATCGTTTCTCGTTGTCTTGAGCAATTGGCAGACGAATATCATCGCTTTTGATCCTGTTTTCTGCGCAAAAGAGAGAGGAATTGAGTATTGTTTTTTTTAATTCTTCGATATTTCCGGGCCAGAAATAATTCAGGAGTTTGTCAACTGCCCTCGCGGTGATTGCGCGTTCAGGTTGATTTGATTCATAGGCTATGTGACGCAACAAATGAACTATCAACTGCTCAATATCCTCGGCTCTATTTTTAAGCGGGGGAAGAGCCAGACTTACAACATTCAAAATGTTATAAAGCTCGGTTGAGAATTGCCCGTTTCGGGTCATCTCAGCCAGAATTGTTGAGGCCGATGAGATGAGCCGCAGATTTTGTATTTCGCCGCCGCCGAAGCAGGAGGTCTGTAATGATGTGACTTTGAGAAATTTCAGGACTTGCAATTGCAGGTGAGTCGAGAGCGTGTCGGCATTTCCTAAAAAGAGCGTTCCATGTAAATTCCCTTTTTCACCGAGCATGGTCAGTTGTTGCAATTCGACTTCGAACAAAGCCTGAGGAATGAGAGCGCAGTCAAGACTTACAAACCGCCCAAATCGCTGATGCGAATGTTCATGGATAATTCTCGCGCAGTGCTGTCGGCCCGTTCCGGGCTCGCCTGATATAAGCAGAGAGATATCTGTGGCAGCGACTCTGTTAATAATTTCTTTTATCTGTTGGATCGGCTTGGATGAGCCAACAAGATTGTCAAAGCCCAGTGACATAGCCGAATGTTCTTTGAGTCGAAAAAGCTGCTCGGAGAGCTTTGCCCGCTCAATACTTTTTCGGATTCGAAAAACCAGCATCCCGATCGAATACGGCTTGGACAGTATATCAAACCGCGATTCTCCTGCAGCCTCCAATGCGTTAACTAATCCTGTGTCCTGAGCAATAAGTAGAATAGCCCAATAGGGGGATTGATTTCTTAGATGAGCGAGAATATTGGCTATCCCGTCTGTTTCAACCGTGTCATCGACCACCACAAGCTCGAACGAATCCGTCTTGAGCCGTTCCAGTCCCTCAATAAATGTTTCCACCGATGCCAGCCGTATATTCAGACCCATTGAGTCGGAGATTGAACTTCTCTGGAAGAAAAGTTCACTTCCAATCGTGATGATCGATTCTGTCCGTTTTGGAGAGTTCACTGATTTATTCTTCGATTTCGAAAATCGGAAATGTGAATCGCAAGAGCCGGCTTTGAGCATCTCGGACATCGGTCATTTCAAGTCTCACTTCCATTAGCTCGGCCAGAGCCTCGGCATAGATTTGAGATTCGGCGTCAGCATGAAGCGCTGTCATGGATTCGCAATTGGAAATACGCATGGTTAGAACCATTGATTTTGAATGAAAATCAGCTTGTACCGAAATACTCACTGACTCAAATTCCTGCTGCGAATGAATATGGGCGCTGAGGGCCGACTCAAATAAAAACAGAAGAGAATGGTCGGGGGCAAAAACCAGGAACGCGCTCTCATTAAGACTATCCAGACTCGGCAGTTTGCAAGAGTCGAATCTTTCGGCAAGTATGCTCAAGGTCTTATGAAGACCCAAACGGAGCGGTTGACCCATCCGCTGAAGGGTCGCATAGTTCACAGCGAGATGTGTTCGGTCGAGTTGATGATTTATCTCCTGAAGTTCGGTGCGAGTCATAACAGCGATTTCCGTCAACTGATCTTCGTTGCGGTCGATGGACAATGCACCAAGATGGCCCGTAACTGCCGACAGCCTTCCAACTCTCCGTCGTAGAGAGGAGATAAGATGATTTGAAAGCAGTCGTGACCGGAAATCCGGCGATGGCGCTAGTTGCTCGCTGCCAGATGGCTTTCCAATCAGCCGCAATATATTTTTTTTCTGAGAGGTGACTGCAAATCGATAGTCGGGCTTTGGAATCTTTGAGTTCTTGATTACCACATCTTCCATGTATCCTGTATCGGTTGCCCAGTAAAACACTTTAATGTCGAGAAACTGATGTAATAATTTAGCTGACAATAACTTAGGAATCGGCTTGACGGATGCCTGTCCCTTCCATATCTTTCCACATGCCACTCACAAAAGCACAAGTCGAACATGTCGCCCGTCTGGCGCGACTAAATCTTACCGCGGAAGAAATCGAGCGTTTTACTCAGGAACTGGCCGTAATTCTCGAATATGTTGACCAGCTTCAGACGGTCAATACTGATGGTGTCGAGCCGCAGAATCAATTTATCGCCGCCGAAAATGTTTTCCGCGAAGATCTCGTTGTACCGTCCCTTCCGATCGAAAAAGTGCTGGGCAACGCTCCTGTCCATGACGGAGAGTTTTTCCTTGTCCCGAAGGTAATTGGAGGATGAAAGCAACAGTCACAGCGGTTATACCCGCGCGACTTGGCTCTTCTCGCTTTCCGGGCAAAGCTTTACATCCGTATTTAGACAAACCCCTTCTTTTCTATGTTTGGAACGATCTTCGCAAGGTAAAATCAATAGACCGTCTGGTTGTAGCTACCGACGACCTATCTATCTCCAAAGCCGCAAAAAATTTCGGAGCTGAGGTGGTAAAGACATCAGCAAAGCACAGAAGCGGCTCGGATAGAGCGGCTGAGGCCGCACGAAAAGTCGGCGGCGACATCATATTAAATGTTCAGGGGGATAACTTTGGACTACGCGCCAAGGATATCGACAACGTAATCACTTTGATGAAAAAGGACAGGAAAATCACCAGCGCGACTTTTGCGCAAAAGATTATCTCCGATGCCGATCTCTTTGATCCGAACAAGGTCAAAGTTATTTTCTCAAGAGCTGGCTATGCGCTCTGGTTTTCAAGATTCCCCCTGCCATATTTGCAATCGGCCTACTCAGAAGTTGAGAGAAACATTCAATTCAACTTCTGGGCGCATATTGGTGTATATTTCTTCAGAAAGCAGACCCTCTCAAAATTCGCCGCAACTCCCCGAACTTCGTTTGAAATGGCGGAATCTTTGGAGCAGCTACGGCTGTTAGAGTTTGGTGAGCGGATGAAAGTATTCAAGACGACCATGACGACAGTGTCTATAGACCAGCCGGGTGATGTTAAAAAAATTAATTCACTCTATAAGAACAGGTAATTTCCATGTCAGAGCCAACAAAGACCAAATACATTTTCGTAACGGGCGGGGTGGTCTCCTCTCTCGGCAAAGGGATTGCCGCGGCATCGCTCGGGTTACTTCTGCAGAAGCGCGGACTCAGTGTCCAAAATCTCAAACTCGATCCCTATCTCAATGTCGATCCGGGTACAATGAATCCCTTCCAGCATGGAGAGGTTTTTGTCCTCGATGACGGCTCGGAGACCGACCTCGATCTCGGTCATTACGAGCGTTTTCTTGATCAGTCCCTCGAAAAAGGGAATAATGTCACCACAGGTCAAATCTACAATACCGTTATTACCCGCGAACGACGTGGAGATTATTTAGGCGCGACCGTTCAGGTTATCCCCCATGTCACAGAAGAAATAAAATCCCGAATTCGCAATCCTATCAAATCGACCGTCAAACCCGATGTTATTATCACCGAGATTGGCGGCACAGTCGGCGATATCGAATCACTGCCGTTTCTTGAGGCTATTCGTCAAATAGGCCTTGAGGAAGGGGTTCAGAATGTCATGTACATTCACCTGACTCTTGTGCCCTATGTTGATTCAGCCGGAGAGTTCAAGACCAAGCCGACCCAGCACTCGGTTAAAGATTTACGTGAGATCGGCATCCAGCCCCACATGCTGCTGTGCCGTGTTGCAAAGCCAATCAGCGATTCTATTCGACAAAAAATATCGCTTTTTTGTTCGGTCCCAACCCGATCGGTAATTACCGCCGAGGATGTTCCTACTATATATGAGGTGCCGCTCAAATTTCATGAGCAGCAACTTGATCAAATTGTCTGCGAACATTTCAATTGGCATTTGCCCGAGCCGGATGTCAGTGACTGGATCGAGATGGTCGAAAAAATAAAATCTCCTAAGCGGAAGGTCAAAATCGCGATCTGCGGCAAATATGTTAACCTCAAAGATGCCTACAAATCGATTATTGAAGCCTTTATCCATGCCGGAGTGACAAGCGACGCCGAAGTCTCACTTCAGTGGGTATCCTCAGAGGACATAAAGCAGCGCGGCGCCGAGGCGATGCTGACCGATATCGACGGTCTGCTTATTCCCGGCGGGTTTGGCGAACGAGGGGTCGAAGGAAAGATCGAGGCCATTCGTTATGTGCGGGAGAGAAATATTCCATTTTTTGGAATCTGCCTTGGTATGCAGTGTGCCGTTATTGAGTTTGCGCGCAATGTCTGCGGACTCGAAGACGCGCATTCATACGAATTTTACCGCGATATGAAACATCCGGTCATTCACCTCATGGCCGACCAGGAAGGCGTGACAGAGTTGGGCGGAACGATGCGTCTTGGCGCCTACCCATGTATCATCCGCGATAACACCAAATCTCAGGAAGCCTATAAACTATCGGAGATTTCAGAGCGCCACCGCCATCGCTATGAATTGAACAATGTCTACCGCGATATGCTCATTGAAAAAGGGCTTGTCGTAGCAGGTACATCGCCGGACAATCGTCTTGTAGAGATTATCGAAGTTGCAAATCATCCATGGTTTGTGGGTGTGCAGTTTCATCCCGAGCTCAAATCTCGTCCGACACGCCCCCACCCTCTATTTAGAGAATTTGTGAGGGCTTCTGTTGACCACTATCTTCGTAAGAATGGCCTTGCTGACGAGACGCGGATAAAACCCGAGGATGTCACCATTTCGGCCAATTAACAGAAAAGAGCGGTTACGTTCATTCACATTGCATTCGCAACACAATGTTGACATCCACACCTCTCTTGGCTATTCTTTATGGCCGTGTGATGACGCGCGACATAGCAGCACCCGGTAGTGACCTGAAGTATGAGTAATAGAGGCGATATCAGTTACAGACCATTTCCGCTTGTTCTCGGTTCGCTGTCTTTTCTGTTCCTCCTGAGCGTTTATGTTAAGGCTGAGTCCGACCCGCCGAATAATATTGCCACCCAGATGGAATCCATTACTAAGACGCATGCCTCGTTTGTCCGACCGATAAATCCCGATCAATTCCTCATCCGCCCTGGCGAAAAACTCACCGTCACATTTATCAAAACCCAACTGTCATCTCTGCGGCTAATAGTTGACGCCGAAGGGCGCATTATTCATGAGAATATCGGGATGCTCGAAGTCGGCGGGATGACTCTCTCGCAAGTCAGAGAGCTTCTCAAAGCAGAGCTTAAGAAAGCCTACACAACCGAACAAATCATAATCTCCATCGATGAGCCTGCTCTCGTCGCCATCACTATTTTCGGAGCAGTTGCCAAACCCGGAACATATAGTCTCTATAATTCTCAATCAGTTTCTGTCCTCATCGATTCAGCGCGAGGGATACTTCCGGGGGGCTCGAGGCGGCGTATAGAATTAAGCGGCGGACCGGGTACTCTTACTGTTGACTTGGACAAGGCACAATTCGCAGGTCAATTTACATCCGACCCCTATCTCTATTCTGGTATTTCCGTCTTTGTGCCCGGCCAGGACGAAAAGGTGGTACAGTTGACCGGAGAAGTGAGAACTTCGAGAACAATCGAACTCATGGGCGGAGAAAGTCTGGCGCAACTCATCTCCTATGCCGGCGGACTAACCATTCGCGCTGACACAGCGAACGCCTATTGCCTCCGAAAAGACGGACAGAAGGTTGGCGTCAAAGAAGGATTCCACAGCAAAGATATCATTGTCATTCCCTCGCAGGCTTTGTCATCGGATTCGAAATCACTGCAGATTTTTGGCGCGGTTGAAAAACCCGGCTTTTATTCTCTTTCTGAAAATATGTCTATCGATGACCTGCTCAAAATCGCCGGAGGCGTGAGCGGCGATGGAAACATCTCGCGGATTGTTGTTTTTCGCGAGACCGAACGAAGTCCCTGGGAGCACTCCGAGTCAGGACGATATCCGATACGTGTCACGGCGAATGGCACCCAGTCGAGCATGCTGCTTTCTGCCTCTGACTCTATATTTGTCCCACAGCGGGTCGGCTATGTTAAAGTCAGCGGTGAAGTAAAACGCCCGGGACTTTATTTATTCGGCGAATCAAAAAACGCCAAGAATTATATTGATCTGGCTGGTGGATTTGTCTCGACTGCCAATCGTTCCCACTTAGGCATGTTCGACCGCATAGCCCAAACGACGGATATTATCTCCCCCGAATCCTACGTCGGGGACGGTGATGAGTTAATCGTCTATGGTCAGGAAGAAACACTGTAGTGACTTCTGAATCGAACAATCTATTTCTTTTTCTTGAAATGCTCGTACGGAAGAAGCGTTTCATACTCGGGTTCATTTTGACCATCACGGTTATCGCTATCGCTGTCTCGTTCCTTCTGCCAGTTTGGTATAAAGCAACCGCCCTCGTGCTTCCCTCATCAGGAGATTCAATGCCGGTTGGCAAATACGCTCAACTCTCACAACTCTCTTCGCTAACCTCGGGACTTGAGTTGCCTGCGATGGTCACACCGGCCGATGTCCATGCCCGGGTTTTGCGAAGCAACGTTATTGCCGACCAAATTATAGACCGGTTCGATCTTATGAGACGTTACAAATCCGAACGCAGAGCCGAAGCCTATGAGACCTTGAAAGATCGGGCGGTGTTTGCGGCCACAGATGAAGGTCTCCTTACAATCTCAGTCGAAGACCGCGAACCGCAAGTTGCCTCTGATATGGCTAACGCATTTGTCGAGGAGCTCAACAAAGTTTCCCGTGAACTCATTGTCGGAAAGGCTCGCGAAAAGCGCATTTTTGTCGAGGAACGACTTGCCGCAATAAAAGGTGAACTTGATTCTGCGCGCTACCTCCTTCAGGCCTTCCAGCAAGATAACCGCACTGTCGATTTCGATGAGCAGACTAAACTTGCCCTTGATCAGGCCGTTTCCATGAAAATCGAACTCGCCTCTCTCGAGGTACAAATTCAAATGGATGAGCGAATCTATGGTTCAAACCATCCTTCGCTCATGGAAAACAAAGGAAGACAGGCGCTCATTCGTTCTCAACTTAACCGGCTTGAGCACGGCGGCAGCGACAGTTCATATTTTGCCCTCCCGCTGGCATCGGTTCCATCGCTCAAAGGACGCTATGAGTTTCTCCTCAGCCGGGTGCGGGTGAGCGAAGCGCTTTACGAAGTTCTCCTTGAACAGCACGAGCAGGCAAAAATACAGGAAGCCGAGGCTATTCCCTTTGTCTCGATAATCGATAAGGCCCAGGTACCCGAGTTAAAGAGCCGTCCCCAGCGGACATTTATTGTTGTCATCAGCGCAGGTCTTGCAGTAATTATGGCCATTATTCTGGCTTCGGTCATAACCTTTCTTGAAAATCTGAGTCAGAGAAATAATGATGACTACCAGCGGGTGCAGTCATTTTTTAGAGCATATCTTGGTTGGCTGCCCGGATTCAAAGGCCACAACCGATGACAGAGAGCGAAAGGATTTAATGACCACATCGTATATAGCCCCCACCGCCACAATCGGCGCCGGAAGCCGTTTTGGACAGTTTTGTTCCTTCGGCGTAAACAGCCAAATCGGGGGCGACTGCGTAATCGGAAGTCATGTTATCATCCACGATGACACGATCATTGGCGACAATGTCCGAATCGACGATGTCGCAGTGATTGGGAAGAAGCCGATGCGGGCGGCCAATTCAGCAGTTACTAAAAGCGATGAATTGCCACCGGCTACGGTCGGAAACAATTGCATAATCGGCACCCATGTCGTTATTTATCGCGGCTGTACCCTCGGTAACAAGGTCCTTGTCGCCGATCTGTCGACCGTTCGCGAACGGGTGAGTGTTGGCGATTTCAGCATCATCGGGCGAGGAGTGGCAATCGAAAACGACTGCTCTATCGGACGCTACGTAAAACTCGAAACCAATGTCTATATCACTGCCTATTCGACAATCGAAGACCGGGTCTTTGTTGCGCCATGTGTTGCTACCTCGAACGACAATTATATTGGCCGCACCGAAGAGCGCTTTAAACACTTCAAAGGTGTTACCATAAAACGCGGCGCACGAATCGGAGTCGGGGCAGTGATACTGCCCGGAATAATTATCGCCGAGGACACACTCGTCGCGGCGGGCGCGCTTGTCACAAAAAACACAGCGCCGAAAAAAATCGTGGCTGGAGTGCCCGCGAAAGAATTCCGCGATGTCCCGCCCGAACAACTTCTCGAAAATCAAGGCTGGAAGGAGTAATAGAGCGCATGGCTGTCCCATTATTGGATTTGACCCGTCAATACGCGTACATGAAAACCGAGATGGACAAGGCGGTAATCAACGTCTACACCCACGGCAAATTTGTGCTTGGCCCTGAAGTCACTGAATTTGAAGCCGAGTGCGCCAAACTTTCCGGCGTCAAACACGGAATAGGAGTCGCATCAGGTACCGATGCCCTTCTCATCGCCCTTCGCGCCTGCGGTGTCGGTCCGGGGGACGAAGTTATCACCTCTGATTTTTCGTTCTTTGCCTCCGCCGGTGTGGTCTCTCGCTTGGGCGGAAAGCCGGTTTTTATCGATATTGACGCCGACAGCTACAATATCAACCCAAATAAAATCGAGGCCGCAATCACGAAGAAAACCAAAGTCATCGTTCCAGTTCACCTTTTTGGCCAAATGGCGGACATGGATCCAATTATGGCTATCGCCAAAAAACATAAACTGAAAGTTATCGAAGACGGCGCACAGTCGATAGGGGCTGAATACAAGGGCAAGCCATGCGGTTCAATCGGCGATTATGGCTGCTTTTCTTTTTTTCCATCAAAGAATCTCGGAGGCTCGGGTGATGGCGGGATGATGGTCACCAACACCGATGAAAACAACGACCTCTGCCGGATGCTTCGCGCCCACGGAGAAAAACCGAAGTATTATCATAAAGTTGTCGGCTATAACTCGCGTCTCGATACCGTCCAAGCGGCCACACTATTAGTAAAGTTGCCGTATTTGCGTAAATGGTCGGAAAAGCGAATCCAAAATGCCGCCAAATATGACGCCGCATTATCAGGAATCAAAAATCTCAAAACCCCGAAGCGGATGCCGTATTCGACCTTTCACATCTATAATCAATATACTCTGGCATCGCCACATCGTAAAAAAATAATGGACGGCCTTAACGCCGCAGGAGTCGGTGTCATGATTTACTATCCTGTCCCGTTCCATAAGCAAGAATGCTTCGCGGACCTTGGATTTCAACCCAAAGACTTTCCGAACTCGGCTAGAGCGGCCAGCGAAGTTTTTTCAATACCGATATATCCTGAGATGACATCAGCCGAACAGGATGAAGTTATCGCAACTCTTAAACAGCTCACGGCATAATTAAGAGCTGTGACCGCATACCGCGTCTTATTCTTTGCCTGGGCTGATTCGCCGCACACGCAGAGATGGGCTGTCGGGATGACCGCACGAGGTTATGAAATTACTGTCATCTCGCTCGGCGGCGATCCCATTGACGGTGTCGAGACTATAATTTATCCCCATACCGGCAAGTTGGCCTATTTCAGCAATTTCCTCCGCGCCGTTCAACACGCACGCGCCTTGAAACCGGATATTTTGCATTTGCATGCCGTGTCAGGTTTTGGTCTCTGGTCAGTTGGCGCGAGAATATCTCCGACTATTGCATCGGTTTGGGGATCCGACATACTCGAGTTTGGGGCGCGAGGATGGGGGAGGATGCTCGTGCGACGGATGCTGAAATGCGCAAGGCATATAACTGCCACAAGCGAGTTTCTGAAAAATGCAACGCTTGAGATTGCGCCCGGAATTTCAAATAGACTCACCGTCATTCCGTTCGGTGTAACGGCTCCTCAAAAAATAGAAGCGTTCCCGCCACATTCTCCTTTCCGGCTCTGTATGCTCAAAGCAAATCGACATATTTATGGAGTCGAGACCATGATGCGGGCGATGGCTATATTGAAGAATAAAAACATCGGTGTCACAGTTTCAATCCTGCGTGCAGGAACCTACGAAGCAAAAATTAGAGAAATGATCAAGGAGTTTGGCCTCGCGGAGAATGTGAATCTCATCGGAAACCTTGACCATGATAAAATCTATGATTTTATTGCCCAGCACCATGCCCTGCTTATGCCATCGCTCAGCGAATCATTTGGTGTGGCCGCGCTCGAAGCCCAAGCCGCAGGGAGGCCGGTAATTGCAACAGATGTGGGGGGCATCCCCGAAGTTGTGCTCGATGGTAAAACGGGTATTCTTGTTCAGCCGAATAATCCGCAGGCATTAGCGGAAGCAATTACGAAACTTGCGACAAACATCCCTCTGGTCGAAAAAATGGGACAGGCCGGGCGTGAATTTGTTCAATCCCGTTATGTGTGGTCGAAATCTTTGGATATGATGCAGGGAATCTACGAACAAGCGCTCAATGAAAAAGCCTAAAATTCCGCTTTTTAATCTGACCGTAAGCCCGGAGGCAGTCCGCGAAGTCACAGCCACGCTCAAATCCGGCTGGCTGACGACCGGCTCAAAAGCAGATCGGCTCGAACAAGAGATCGGAGAATTACTCGGAGTTCGCCATGTGGCCGCAGTCTCCTCGGCGACATCTGGGATGCTCTTGGCGCTTCAGGCTCTTGGCGTCTCGAAAGGGAGCGAGGTCATTACCACGCCTTTTACTTTTGTCGCGACAACTGAAGTTATACTCCACTGCGGAGCAAAACCTGTTTTTGTCGATATTGATCCTGAAACCCTCACTATCGGTCCGGCGTTGATCGAGAAGAAAATCAACCGGAAAACTGCCTGTATCCTGGCGGTCGATCTCGCCGGTTTCCCGTGCGATTACAAAGCCCTGCGAACTGTCGGAAAGAAACATTTACTGCCGATCCTCTCAGATTCGTCACACGCTCTTGCTTCGGCTGTAAACGACAAATCCATCGCGCAACTTGCCAATATTGCCGTCTACTCGCTTCATGCCACCAAAAACCTGACTTCAGGCGAAGGAGGAATTGTCGCTTCGACAAATAAGCAGTTGATCGAGCGTGTTCGCCTGCTGTCCCGTCATGCCATGACCGCCAATGCCTTTCAAAGACAAAAAGCCGGTAAAGCCGCCTACGATGTCTCGGCATTGGGCTCCAAAGCCAACCTGAGCGACATACACGCGTCAGTAGCACTCGGACAAATGAGGCAATTTGCCAAACGACAGAAACAACGTGAGACTATCGCAGCGAGGTATGCCAAAAATCTCGCAGTGTATTCTGATTGTCTTTCCCTGCCGTTCTTGAAGAAAGGATTTAACCACAGTTGGCATCTCTATATTATCCGCCTCAAACTTGATTCCCTAAAAATCTCACGCGACCAATTCATTTATGAAATGTCAATTCATGGTATCGAATGCGGCATTCACTACCGGCCGATATATGAGTTCTCCTTCTATCGCGCGCTTGGTTACTCAGGCAAAAATCTTCCGAACACTGCTCAAGCCGGACGAAGTGTGCTCTCTCTTCCAATGTATCCCGACCTGACTTTGGCTCAGGTTGACACCGTATGCGACGCTCTCTCGGCTGTCATAGCCAAATACCGGCGGTAGTAAGTGAGTTCATAGAGCTTGACTTTGAGGGGGTATTGGCGGAGATTTAGATAATGGAATCCAAACCCCATTATAATTATCATGATGTTTTGTGGGCTCCGGCAAAAGCGCTGTCAGCAAAACAGATAGCGACTATGACCCTGTTTCTATTGCTGTCGCTTGTGGTTTACAATCTTTTCACTTACAGCGCGTTGGCTGTAGACTATCAGCCGCTCTCATCGGCCTTCTCAGTATACGGATTGCTTCCATTTGACTATCATACCTTTGAAAGCAGCCTTGCCCGAAGTGTTTACTACAGCGGCATTGGCGTGTCGGTCTTTGTCATCATGCTCGGAATGTTTGCCATCGCGGCTTTTAATATAGAACTTATTCGCGGAAATCGATTTATGAGCATCCGCCAGGTTCTGCGATTCACCCGCCAAAGAATGTCTCAGATATTTCTCTCTGAGCTTTCGATAGTTCTCTTTGTGGGATTTGTAATATTTTTATTATTCCTTTTTGGATTGATCACACGCATCCCGTACTTGGGCGACTGGCTCTATTTGCTTTTCTTCATATTCCCTGGTTTTATAATTACAATTTTTGTTATTTTTATACTCTTTGTATGTGTCGCAAGCATTCTTCTTTTGCCAGCAGTTTCAGCGGCTGAAAGGCAGGGTGAGACATTCACCGCAATACTTGAGACTTTCTCGATTATTATCCGCCAGCCGATTCGATGGCTGGGATATACTCTTTATTCACTCGCCGCGGCCAAAGTCTCAATGTTCGTCTTCGCCTACTTCGCCTACCGGGCTGTCATGTTTTTGGTCTGGTCGGTCTCGCTTGGCGGCGGAGAAAAAATTGTGACTTTAACCCAGTCAGGCCTGACACTCCTTCCGCACAACTCCGCGCTTGTGTCATCGGTTTTCAGCCTCTTTCCCGGTGTCACGTTTTCTTTTTCAGTCTCGGAATTTGCCCGGCGATGGGCCGAAACACCGGCGGCTTATGGGATGGCTGTTGTGCTCTTTATAATATTTGCTTCTGTACTTGGATATGGATTGGCAATTATCGCCGCTGCGCAGGCCCGAGGATATGCCGCGCTTCGCAAGATCAAAGACAATCATCTGATTGGAGATGAGCAGTCTCTGTTTTTTGTGGATGAGCACGTCAATCCCGAAATTGTGACGTCACCAATCAAGACCGAATAAGTTTGCTGAAAAATCCAGTATCGCAGACCCAATGCAGATTATTCGTTCCATTGCCAAAATGCAGTCGCTCTCCCGGCGCCTGGTTGCCGAAGGAAAGCGTATAGGGCTTGTTCCCACAATGGGATATTTGCACGAAGGTCACCTTTCTCTTATTCGACGCGCAAAAAAACAGACGCACACTGTTATCACCACTATTTTTGTAAATCCGGCGCAGTTTGCTCCTACCGAAGATCTGTCTCGCTATCCGCGCGATGAAAAAGGGGATGTCCGAAAAATAAAATCCGCGGGGGGAGACATTGTCTTTGTTCCCGATGTCTCAGAAATATACCCGTCCGATTTTCAGACCTATGTTGTCGTCGAAAAGCTCACCCAAACCCTCGAAGGTTCAGCGCGACCGGATCATTTCCGCGGCGTGACAACGATTGTCGCGAAACTGTTTAATATCACTCGTCCTGATCTTGTGGTCTTTGGTCAAAAAGATTTCCAGCAGGCTAGAGTCCTTGAGCGTATGACGACTGATTTGGGCTATCCGATAAAATATATAATTTCACCTACTGTCCGTGAACGGGATGGCCTGGCCATGTCATCGAGGAACGCATACTTTGATGCCGAAGGCAGGAAGGAAGCCCTGGCTCTCTTTCAGGCATTACAGGCGGCCAAAATGCTTGTGCGGTCAGAAGAGTTGAGTGCAACAAAGGTCGAACAAGAAATGTGTGAGGTCATTCTGAAAATATCTCCCGAAGCAGAAATTGACTACATAGCTTTCACCGATTTTGAGACTTTGTCTTCTTCGCCAAAAATTGCCAAAGGCACATATGTGTCAATGGCGGTTCGAATTCGCGGAGTTCGTCTGATCGACAATTTGAAACTTCTCTAAGTCTCTTCATGAAATGACTAAACCAACTCAGCATATGCGATTACGGACACCGGGCGTCAATATCGCTGTCGTGGCAAAAGATGAAACGGGATGGAAATTTCTTATAGTGAAACGCTCGGAATCGGAGACCTATCCCGGCCGGATCGGTTTTGTGACGGGAATGTCTGATGACAGCGAAACAGTGACCCGGACCGCGATCCGCGAACTTGCCGAAGAGACTGGTTTGACTGCCAACAGCCTTTGGACGACAGAACATCTTATCCAATTCTATGAGCCGTATTCCGATTCGATTTGGTTTCTTCCGGTTTTGGTCGCAATCGTAAATTCGGAATCGAAAGTTTCCCTTTGTCCTGAAAACTGTGAGTATTTTTGGCTGGATTACCGAAAAGCCCAGCAAAAGGTCAATTGGAAAAACCTCGTACACATTCTCAATGAACTTCAGGAAGAACTTGAGCGCTTTCCCGCTTCAAGCTGGATTGCGCTACCGGTCTAATAGCCGCAGCTGGTTAGTCAAAATAGAACGCTCGAAAAAAATCCCCTTCCCCTTGGTGCTTGCGCCATCCACCGAATATGCTATATTCGACGAACTTGTTTAGGAAGCACAATGTTAGAAGAAAAGAATGTTGATAACTGTCTGTAAATCCAAAATTCACCGCGCTACTGTGACGCAGGCCGACCTCAATTATGTTGGCTCAATTACCATAGATTCCGAGTTGATTCGTAAAGCCGACCTTATAGAGTTTGAGAAAGTCCATGTCGTCAATATCAACAACGGCGAGCGGTTTGAGACGTATGTTATTGAGGGAGAAGCAGGTAGCGGGGTTATCGGACTAAACGGAGCGACTGCCCGTAAAGGGCAAAAAGGGGATTTGATCATAATTATAGCATACGCACAAATTGATAAAAGCTTATCTCTTGGCTTTTCGCCGGCAGTTGTGCATGTCGATTCGATGAATAAACCCACCAATTAACTAAATCTGCCCCTGCTATTTTCGCACACTAAAAAGGAATGAAGGTTCATGACATCTAAAAAGGCCGCCATAATACTCGCTGCTGGTCAAGGCAAACGGATGAATTCTGATTTACCAAAGGTTCTCCACAACATTGGCGGCAAACCGATGATCAAAATCCTGCTCGACCGACTCATACCGCTCGGCTTTGAGCAAATAGTTGTCGTCATCGGGTATAAGGGGGAGCAGCTTCAATCCGCTTTGGCCGATTACCCAATCTCTTTTGCTTGGCAAAGAGAACAGCTCGGGACCGGACATGCGGTGCAGATGGCCAAGGACCTTTTAGAAGAATTCGAGGGCACAACCTTGATTGCCGCCGGCGATGTCCCATTTCTATCTATCAATTCAATCAGAGAACTCTTTCGCGTACATCAGGATAATCATGCCGCGGCAACATGCCTGTCTGCCATTTTTGAAGATCCTGACGGTTATGGCCGAATTATTCGGGATAAATCTGGCGAGTTTCTTTCAAAAATCGTGGAGCACAAAGACGCCTCGGATGAAATTAGGGAAATAAATGAAATTAATTCAGGCACGTTTTGCTTTGATAACCTAAAATTGTTTACAGCCCTCGGTGAGCTAAAAAATAACAATGCCCAAGGTGAGTATTACCTGACTGACACCATCAAAATATTGAATGACAAGGGCTTACGAGTTGCAATTGTTCAAGCGGAAAACCCCGATGAAGTTCAAGGGGTAAATTCAATGGATCAATTAGAAGAACTAGCCGAGAAATTTGTATACAGAACCTGATTTTATAAAATTAGGTCACCTTTAGGCCAGTTAACGTGTTATAATAAGTAGTCGATAATCGAATCTATACCAAAGAGGAATAGCCGCAAAAGTTTTTTATTGACGGCTGTTGTGAGATTCGATAGACTAAAAGGAATAAACCTATGAAAAGAATAATATTTTACGCGGGTTTTCTGCTCACTTTAGGTCTAACGGCCTTTAGTCAAAGCGCTGATGTCAGTCGTCTGAATCAGATTTCTTCGACTAACACGCTGGGAATTAAGCCATCGTTGTCGCCCTCCGGCCTGCTTGATTTCTCCAAGGTCCGATTCTCCAACAGCTATTCGGTTTCATTTTTCTCGGGCGGCAATACTTCGGGATCGCTTGGACTTTTACGCTCGACAATGTTTTATGATTTTTCGCCTAAACTCTCGATGAGTCTGAATCTCGGATTGGTGCACAATACCGGCGCGATATTTGGCTCCTCGACAGGACCGCGCGATGCTTCGATTATTCCTGGATTCTCGCTTGATTATCATCCGTCGGAAAAATTCCGGATGTCGGTCAGCTTCCAGAGTTACAAAGGAATGTATACACCATATCACAGCAGAGGAAACTACGGGTGGTCAAACCCGGCATTTACAGAATAATACCTCGTTTGAACCTTCCTTTTTGATCGGCTCCCGGCCGTTCGGACTTTCCTTTTTTTCTTTGATCGCATGCACAATAAATATACAGGTCACACTATCAGCATTATTAATTTTCAGCGCGCATTACATCGGTATAAAAGACAGACACTCATCTGGTGTTCATATCTAACTGTCGGCTTGCTTTTTTTATTCGTATGTGGTTACTTTGCGTACTTCGGCCTGACAGTAAATAAGGGAATGACCCGCTCAGTTGAACTTCCGCAATACTCAGTGCGTTTGGAAATAGAGAATGCGAGCGGCCAGGCTGGCCTCGAAAAGCAAATCACGCAGGAATTGCAAAGCCGGAATTTCAATGACATGCAGTTGACGGTTGTTGAAGCCAGTCAATTCAAAATCCGAAAAGCGGCCAAATCTTTTATAATTTCTCGCGAGGAAAACGGAGATGCCGCGGAACAACTCGCACTCAGACTTGGACTCGATCCGTCTTGTGTGATCTATCGGGAGCTCGAGCAGAATAGCGAGCACATTTCGGCTACCCTTGTGCTTGGCAAAGATTTTTTGATGAGCGGACGCTTCCCCGCTCGGGGCGCAAAAAGCTGAGCGTAAAAGTAAAGAAAATTACGCCTTTGATGCTGGCGCGGAAAGCTGGCAAACTTGCGCTGGACAAAAAAGGTTTTGACGTAAAGATTCTCAAGTTGAAAGCTATATCGTCGGTGTGCGATTACTTTGTGGTCGCATCGGGCGACGCCGATGTTCATGTTCGATCTATTGCCCGTGGAATTGAAGACGGCTTGGTCCAATTCGGACACAGCCCTAACTATAGGGAGGGACTGAGAGAGGGGAATTGGGTATTGTTGGATTATATCGACGTCGTGGTCCATGTCTTTCTTGAACCTACACGCCGCTTTTATGCTCTTGAAAAACTATGGGGAGACGCTCCGATAGAACAATTATCGGATGATTGATTCTCTCCTCACTATGAAAACGTAATGTATCGTATTTAGAATTAGGATTTCACTATGGAACTCGTTGAACTCAAAACAAAAACAATCGCAGAGTTATTGAAACTCGCCGAGGATCTGGATATCCCCGGGGTGTCAGGACTTCGCAAATCAGAACTCATCTATAAGGTGATGGAAAACCAGTCCAACTCCAACGGCGCAATTTATGCCGAGGGGGTTCTGGAAATTATGGAAGAAGGCTACGGTTTTCTTCGCTCTTCTGACTATAACTACCTCCCGGGACAGGATGACATCTATGTCTCGCCGTCGCAGATCAAGCGCTTTGACCTCCGAACCGGCGATACCATTTCAGGACAGGTGCGCCAGCCAAAAGACAACGAGCGGTATTTTGCCCTGCTTAAAATCGAAGCCATCAATTTCGATAATCCGGATGTGGTCAAGCACAAGACCCACTTTGATAACCTGACGCCGCTCTATCCCTACGATCCCTTCAAACTGGAGCTTGGCGAAGATGAACTGACCACTCGCATAATTGACCTGATGTGTCCGATAGGAAAAGGCCAGCGCGCGCTTATTACCTCGCCGCCCAAAGCTGGTAAGACAATTATCATGCAGAAAATGGCGCAGGCCATTACCGCCAATCATCCGAATGTGAAACTTATCGTCTTGCTCATTGATGAACGCCCCGAAGAAGTTACCGATATGCGCCGTTCAGTCAAAGGGGAGGTCGTTTCGTCCACATTTGACGAACCTGCCGACCGGCATGTTCAGGTGGCCAAAATGGTTCTGGAAAAGTCCAAGCGGCTTGTTGAGCATAAACACGATGTTGTCATTCTGTTGGATTCCATCACCCGTCTTGCGCGCGCCCATAACTCGGTTGTGCCTCACTCCGGTAAGATTCTCTCAGGTGGTGTGGACTCGAATGCTCTGCACAAACCGAAGCGGTTTTTTGGCGCGGCTCGAAATATCGAAGAGGGCGGATCGCTGACGATTATCGCCACTGCCCTTATCGAGACTGGCTCGCGTATGGACGAAGTCATTTTTGAAGAGTTCAAAGGAACTGGTAACATGGAATTGGTACTTGACCGCCGTCTTGCAGACCGACGAATTTTCCCAGCGATGGATATAAACCGCTCATCGACTCGTAAAGAAGAACTGCTAATGCCCGAAGAAATGCTCAGTAAGGTCTGGATACTGCGTAAATTCCTCGCCGAAATGAATCCAATCGAAGCGATGGAGTTTCTGATTGACAGAATGAGGAAGACCAAGAGTAATGCAAAATTCCTGACATCCATGAAAGATTAGGGCCGCAGCGAATGAACGAATGCCAAAGTGCGTTCACAGAAAATGCCCAAGATATGTGAATACATCAGATATTAATTCTATCAACAAAATGAATCTCTGACACGTCTTCTCATTGCATGATAAACATTGAAAACTTCAATCCCGAATTGCTTCGGGTTCGACCCATCGCTTTCGCCCGTTTCAAAGACCTGTCCATGAGACAGGTGGCTCTTGCGATTTTATTTCTGACGCTGCTGAGCGCAGGTTGTGAGAAGAATCCGGTGGATAATGATGACGATCCGCCCCCCCCGCCTGAAATAGTCGACCACTATAAACTTTACGCTCTGACCTCGGGATTTTTTACCAGCACAGGGCTTGCGCTAATTGATATTCCATCAGACACCGTCCTCAGAGTTGTCGATTCCATCCCGGATATCTTCACCACGCTCTCGATAACGCCGGATATGCAAAGTGTGCTCATCTCAGGAATTGGAGTCGATTCGACAGTTGTCTATGATGCTGATTCGCTCACGAGAGTAATCGTTCTTCCGTTTGGCGGTTCATATCACTTTGACCACCAACGAAACCTCGGGCTTTTAGTTACCCCGTCTCTCTTTTACGAAATCAACCCGTCCAATTTTACTCTCGGCGACAGCATTAACCGGGCAAATGGATACAGCCAGATTGATACGGCAAACGGAGTTCTCTATACAACCGGCCCGTTCGGCGTTCCGGCCACGTTCATTTACCGTTATGATTATCTTACTATGACTTTTATCGATTCTTTGGCAATTGTCGATGGAACAGGTGGAGCCATTACTGTGACCAATTTACTTCCGGTAAGCTCCGCAAATAGAATCTATTTCTACGGGATTAGAGGAAACGCGAGCGCCGCGTATATATACAACACGCTGACTAAAGCCATCGTCCTGGCTACACCGCATGACTTTCCGATAGGGAATTTCATGAAAAGTACCGACGGCCAAACTGCGTACAAAGCCGACCCGGGTGGATTGACTACTCCTGGCAGTGGGAAACTGTGGAAGTATTCCATCCCGGGCGATGCCATAAGCGGTTCAATCCCGACGACCTACCAAGAAGGAGCCACTACTATAACAATTAATCTCACGAGTTTAGTTATGACTCCCGACGGAAAATATATCTACGGCGCCGGCGGTCTTCCCGGGCGAGTGGTTCAGATTCCGCTAGCCCAGAATAAGATCACCCATGCCTTCGATCCGTACATCTCATATTTTCCGCCGGTGATCGTGCTGGGGAAGAAAATAGAGCCGTAAGTCTCTTGTCGGTTTTTTTATTTCTAAAGAATAATACGCGTGAAAGATTGAAGTAATCTACCCCTGATAATCAGAAGGCGATCAAGAGAATATTATCGTTTAAGGTTCTTGCTGAGAATGCTGCCCTTTGAGCCGATGGCAAAGAGTCTTGTGTTTGTAAGCGCTAAATCGAAAATATCAAAAGTTTTTGGTATCTCTTCCTTCGTCCATGTCAAACCGCCGTCGCCGGTGAACATCATGGTCCCTTGCACTCCAGCAATGTAGGCCGATAGTGGTGAGACCATGGCCACTGATGTCAGATGGTTCTTGATATTCACCACGACCGTATCCCATGCCTTGCCGCCATCGGCTGAGACAGCGCACATGCCGTTATTTCCGACCATGATCCCATTTTGTCCCGACACTGCGAGCGAACGGGCAGGTTTTCCTTGGGTAGTTTTTATCGTTGTCCAACTCTTTCCGCTGTCGCGTGATTCATGAAGCTGTCCATATGAGAGAAGCATCAACGGTTTTCCAGTTCGATTGAGAAGGTCGCCGTAACCTAAACCCATGCTGGCCTGCTTCTGCCAGCTTTTGCCGCCATCGGTCGTGCGATAACTGACCCCCCTTGCAGGGATATTTGCCTCACGAGTCATACCTGTGACGATACCGGTGCCGGCATTAAAAAACTCGATGCTGAGAAGCCAGCATATACTATCAGGCACAGAAATATTCACCCAGCGCTGACCGCCGTCGAATGTTTTGTAGACTGTTCCCTTTCGTCCGCAGATAAATCCCAGATTTGCGGAGAGAAAATCGAGGTCTTCAAAATGCCTTCCGAAGGCGACTTGAAAAATAGACCATTTTCTGCCGCCATCGACAGTTTTTGCGCACTGACCTTCAGACGTCGAAACATATCCAGTATCATCGGATAAAAACGATGCCCCAGTGAGCGTTGCTCGGCCAGGAAAAGTTAAATTTTCCCATGATTGAGCAAAGGCCGAGTCGAGGCTGATAAATGTGAGCAGGATAAGACAAAGGTACGAAAGACGGACGGGGGCTGTTTTGTGCATACGGTTTTAATTGTAATATAATGTTTTCTGTTTTACCATAAACTTCGGTATAAGTTGAAAACTATTTCGTCCTATTAGAGAATTTACGCGCCCGAAGGGCTTTCGTGGCGGATTTTCTTCATCGGACAGGTATGAGAGTATGGCTATTGTCGAGTTGAATAATATTCACTTGAAAACTGACCGGGGAACTCCCCTCTTCACAAACCTCAATTTTTGTCTTTCTGAGAAGAAATCTGCGGTAATTGTCGGCCCAGCCGGCGCAGGTAAGACAAGTCTCGTTGAATTGCTTGTGGGTCTTCGATTCCCAGACAGCGGATCGGTCGAGGTCCTCGGGACCGCTGTTAAGCGCGGGCAGTTCGGCAAAATCTTAAAAGTACGCAAGAACATTGGTGGCGTCGGTGGACCATTCGGGTTAATGGACTCCCTGACAGTCGCGGAGAATGTCGCTATGCCATTGGTTATCGCCGGTGAACCAAAAAGAATTTTCAGGGGAACTGTAGACAGAACGTTATCAGAGTTATCACTTTTGCCTGTATCAGGGGACTATCCCCGTTCTTTGACCCGAGTGGAAAGAACACTGACTCAACTTGCGCGAAGTGTTGTGACCCATCAGCCGCTGGTCATAATCGATGAGCCAGCCGCCGGACTCGACCAAGCGACCTCTGAACGGGTCTTTGCATTTCTAAAAGCAATTACTCTTTCCGGGCGTTCGCTCATTATTGTCGCCTCTGAAAAATTTCAAACCGAATTGCCCGGGGCCGATTATTATCGCTTTTCCCATGGCGCATTGAAAGCGCTTTGATGGGCTACATTGGTAAAGAATTGGGACGTACGATTTCGCGAAGTCCGCTCACCGCGATCGTTTCACTGCTGTCGCTTGCGTTGCTTCTGTTGCTCTTTGATCTCTTTTGGGTCACCGCGCGCACGTCGCACAAAGCCTATGATTCCCTCATCACAACTTTGAAAATGGAAATATATCTCTCCGAAGAGGTTCCTGATTCGACAATAGACCAGATGCATCAGTCGCTTGTAGACATGCAGGCTGTGCGTTTGGTTGAATACTTCTCCAAGGATCGCGCGCGAATGGAATTGACCGAGCTTGCGGGAGTTGATCTTCTTGTTGGTTATGATACTTTGAATCCGCTTCCCCGCTCATTTTTGTTAAGTCTCGAACCGGATCATGTTACCTCAAACGCGCTAACCGGACTTGAAGAACAGCTTCGTATGACCGCTCAGTATACCGAGATCATCTATGACAATGAATGGCTCAAAGAAGCAGAGTCGAGCAAATCGTATATTCTTAAAGTTGGTTTGGTTCTGGGAAGTCTCATATTGTTAACGGCGCTGTTTAATACCGCCAATAGCATCAGACTTATGGCGCGGGCGAGGGCTACTGGTATTCATCAGATGCTGCTGCTTGGAGCAAGCCGGACGTTTGTCTCGCTCCCTTTTATTTTAGAAGGGCTTCTTTTGAGCGGCTTGTCAGCTATTTTGAGTTGGCTGGCAGTTCTCTATGCTAAGAAACATGTCTCTCTGCCTCAAATCGAAATTATCCTGCCATCCTTTCAGGAGATAGCCCTCTTCTGCCTCGCCGTGGCGTTGCTTGGGGCTGTAAGCGGTTTCCTTGGCGTGAGAAAGCTTCTGAGGTATTAGATACTATGCTATCGAGACGTATTCCATTTATCATTTTCTTCGCCTTGCTTGGATTTTCACTTTCAATCCCTGCCAAGGAAAAGGACCTTCGCAACCAGCAGAGCGACCTTGAAAAAATAAAGGCGGATGTTAACAAAAGCCAGAAGAAGCTGGACTCTCTCAAGAATGCTCAAAAAAATGTTCAGAAAAAAGTGGCCGAGTTCGATCAAAAAATTACATCCGATCGAAAAGTCATCGACCGGCTTAGCGGTGAACTCTCGACACTCCGTAGGGAAGCGACACAAACCGATTCAGCGCTTAATACTCGCAAAGGAATGCTTGAAAGATCCCAAAGACGGTACCTCGGGAATATCAGGCAGTTTTATGTTATGTCCCGATTTCCGCAGCCTGCGATGCATGCCAAGCCTTCACTCATGCTCAACAAAACCCGTCAGATCACATACTTAAAAGCATTGGCGGGATTTGAGGGCCGGGCTATAGATGTGACCGAAGAAATTGTCAGCGAGACCGAAAGCTACAAGGGGGAGCTATCCCAGAAAACAGCCGCTGTCTCCAAACTTAAAAGACAGCGTGAGACCAGTTTCTCGCTCGGTGAAAGCCAAAAACAGAAAAAAGAGCGGGAACTCGAACGCTTAAGAAAGACCCAGATGAATGAATCCGACCGGCTGATTACGCTCACTCAGGCCGCCGAGGAGATGGAATCGATTATCAGCCGACTTGAGGCCGAACGAAAAAAGAAGGAAAGCAATCCGTCAATTTTTGCATCTCTCCAGGGAAACCTCCAGTCTCCGTTTCCGGGAACGGTTGTCGTGCCGTTTGGACCATCACAGGATAAAACGACAAAGCTCAGGTCATTTTCGCCCGGGATTACGATTCAGGGCAAGCCCAGCTCGCCAGTTATGTCGGTCGCCGATGGCTCTGTTGCCTATTCAGGGAATTTGCGCGGTTACGGTATTTTTGTTATTATCAATCACGACGATCAGTATTATACGACATACGCGGGTCTTGGCGAAGCCCTTGTTGCCAAAGACCAAATAGTCCGCGCCCGGATGGTTGTCGGTAAATCGGCCAGCGATGGATTGGTAAAGTTTGAACTGAGAAAAGGACGGGACGCCCTCGACCCGGTAACATGGATTTTAATTGAATCCTTTTGACTGTCATATTCTGCAACCGCGTGCTGCCAATATCCTCTCACGCTCGCACGAGAACAAGAGAGTGGCATCGACCTATCTCTTTCAAGGACGTGAGGGCTCCGGCCAGTGGCCGCTTGCCATCTGGTTTAGCGCACTGATCAACTGCCAGAGCCCAAGGAAAGAATCGCTCACTAATAACCAAATGGCTCTTCCGTGCCGTGAGTGCGCTCACTGCAAGTCGATATTTTCGCTCAGTTTCCCAGAGCTCTCAATTGTAGTCCCCTTAAGTAGCTTCAAAAACCTTGACGAACAGATTGAGTTAATCGGTCAGGCGCTCAAACAAAGGCGGGACGAGCCCTACTGCATTCCGGTCTCACCCAAAACTGTCAATATCTCGATTGAACTGGCGCGTGAGGTAAAGCGCAAGCTCTCCATGAAAGCCCCAGTTGGAATCACTCGAGTCGTTATTTTTGATCAAATGGATAAGATGCTCCAATTAGCCGCCGATGCGCTTTTGAAACTTATCGAAGAACCTCCGCCACAGACTGTCATTATTCTTACTACTGCTTACCCTGAGGCATTGTTGCCGACAATTATTTCCAGATCACAGCGTATTCGTCTGGATAGAGTCAGCGATACAGTAATTACTGAATATTTGAAAAGCCGATATTCAGCCTTCGAATCACGGGCTCGTTTGGCCGCGAGACTGAGCGAGGGCTCCCCAGGCCGTGCCGTTCAACTTGTTCAAACTGGCGGTGATGATGAACAATCGGCTCGCGCAACGGCCTTTTTACTCTATAAGTCGCTCTTTGCCAAAAAAACGCAGGATTCAATTTCCCTTGCGGTCGATCTTCTCCAGGGCGCTACTGTCGCCGATGCAGAGCAGATTCTCCGCCTTTGGCAGACATTTTTGCGCGATTCGGTTTGTCTGGCCGCCACAGGCGAAGACGCCGATCTCATTAATATCGATATAGCCGCTGAGCTTAATGAATGCTCCTATCCGTTCAACAACGCGAAAGTTGCGGCCCGCGTGACCGACCTGTACAAGTTTATGCTTGCTGACCTCAAACGTAATGTGCATATTCAGACTGCATTTGTTGGACTGATGCTCAAGGCGCGGCGCGAGATTCATTCTCCTGCGGCCTGACAGTTCATCTTATCAGGGATAGACGACTGGACGATATATGGCAGAATTGTATCAAGTTGAGTTCAAAGGCTCCCGCCGTGAGTTTTTTCTAAATTCCTACCATCACGCTTTAAAATTATCAGAGCATGTCATTGTTGAAGCCGAACAAGGCGAGGATGCTGGCATTCTCACCAAGAAAATCAACGGCAGCGCACAGATTCCAGAGACCGTTCGACCCCGCTCTATACTCCGGCCGGCGGGAAAAGAGGATAAGCTCCGCTATGCAGAACTTCGCGCAAATGAAAGCGCATACAAAAAGGAAGTCATCCAACTATCGCGTCGTCACGGCCTAATGATGAAGATTGTGGATGTTGAATGCCAATTCGATGGAAGCAAAATAACTTTCTATTTTACGGCTGAGCACCGGGTTGATTTTAGAACGATGGTCCGAGATATGGCAAGCCGCTATCGCACAAGGATAGAACTTCGCCAGATCGGCGTCCGCGACGAAGCCCGTCGCATCGACGGCTATGGCATCTGCGGGAAACGGCAATGCTGTAATGGTCATATTAAGGAATTTGCGCCGATTTCCACTCAGCACGCCCGCGAGCAGGAATTGTCGCTCAATCCCACAAAAATCTCCGGTAATTGCGGCCGCCTGCTCTGCTGCCTAAAATACGAAGTAGAGATGTATGTCGGTCTTAAAAAGCAGTTTCCTCCACTCGGCTCGGTTTTAAAAACAGTTCATGGAACCGGTATCATAGAACGAATTGATTATTTCAAAGAAGAAGCGGTCATACGGAATGATGAAAATATCCTCTTCCGGGCCAAACTCGAAGACATACAATCGGTGCAAATATCCCGGGGCAGGACCCAGCAACGCCAGAATGGTGACCAAGGGGATGATGATAACGAAGCGCTCCGACGTCTTGACGAACCCGATAATTAATCTCCGCTGATACATCTCCAAGGAGAAACATTTGTCCCGTCCCCTCTATATTACAACGCCAATCTACTATGTCAACGACCGGCCACATATCGGCCATGCCTATACGACTATCGCCGCTGATCTGATTGCCCGTTTTCATAAACTCGCCGGAAGAGAAACTTTTTTTCTTACCGGAACCGATGAACATGGGACAAAAATCGCCGAAGCCGCAGCCAAAGCGGGTCTTGCGCCGCAGGAGTTTTGCGACACGGTTGTCAAAACATTTCAAACGGCCTGGCAAAATCTCGATATCGCCAATGATTATTTTATAAGAACGACTTCCGAGCGCCATGCCCAGGCTGTCGAAAAGATTCTTGATGCCATGCGCTCGGCTAAAACGGCTGACGGACGGGAGGTCATCTATTCCAGCTTCTACGAAGGGCTCTACTGCACTGGCTGTGAAAAATTCCTCACTGAAAAAGAACTCGAGAACGGACTGTGCCCGGAACACAAAACCGTGCCGCAAAAACTCAAAGAGAAAAATTACTTTTTCAGGCTCACAGCTTTTCTTCCCGCCATTCGCGACGAAATAAAATCAGGCCGCATGGTCATTTTGCCTGAGGAGAAAAGAAACGAAGTGCTGGGGCTTATCAATCAGGACCTGCCGGATTTTTCTCTCTCCCGCGAACGGGTGACATGGGGAATACCGCTTTCTTTCGATAAAAGCCAAGTGGCCTACGTCTGGGTCGACGCCCTTTCAAATTATATCTCAGCCATCGGATACGGAGATGATCCAAAGGGCTTTGAAAAATGGTGGAATAGCTCTGAAGTCGTTCACCTTATGGGCAAAGAGATTCTCAAATTTCATTGCCTCTATTGGCCGGCAATGCTCATGGCCGCGGGAATAAAAATTCCGGACACTATCTATCTTCATGGCTGGTTCACTGTCGATGGCGGCAAAATGTCCAAAACTCTGGGGAACGTCATCGACCCGAATGATATGGTCGCGCAGTTCGGCAGTGACGGCGCGCGCTATTTGCTCATGACCCAGTATCCATTCGGAATTGACGGCGATATTCAGGCCAAAAGATTTCTGCTTCAATACAACTCCGATCTCGCCAATGATCTTGGGAATTTAGTTTCGCGCGTGGTAAAATTGATTGAAACCCACTGCAATGGCCAACTGCCTGCGCCCGGCAAAGGCGTGATTATTGAAGGAATGGACGAACTGCTCCAAGCCGCCGAAGCTGCTCCCGGCTCCGCCTATGAACATATAAAGCACTATCGTCTCCACGCCGCAGTCGCCGAAGGACTCAAGCTTGTTCGGGCCACAAATAAATTTTTCAACGACACCGCCCCTTGGAAACTGGCTAAATCAGGCGAGACAGAAAAACTCGGCGGAATACTTTATGCCTGCGCCGAAGCTCTGCGTATTGTTTCCATCCTGCTCTATCCGACAATGCCGAAGAAAATGATGGAACTTAGAGCTAGTCTCGGTTTGGGCGCTGAGAGGCTAACGTTAGAGAGCGCATCGACATTCTTTGAGCTTCAGCCCGGTACAAAAATAGCTGTAACGAAGCCGCTTTTTCCGCGTCTCGAAGTTGAAACCGAGCCGGCAACTCAGAGCAAACCGCAGGGAAAAGCAACCGAACAGTCAAATGCGAACGATGACAACTTGCTTGATATATCTGATTTTGGCAAAGTAGAACTCAAAGTTGCGCAAGTACTGTCTGCCGAACCAGTCGAAGGAGCAAGCAAACTTCTCAAACTCCAAATAGACTTGGGCAGTGATAAGCGCCAGATTGTTGCCGGGATAGCCGAGTATTACACCTCGGAGCAGATTGTCGGGAAAAAGATTATTGTCGTCGCCAATCTCAAACCTGCCATCATCCGCGGAGTGACCTCAAACGGCATGCTCCTCGCGGCCAAGACCGGCAAAAAATTATTCATCGTCACTCCGGACGGAGATTTGCCGCCCGGCGCAAAAGTCGGCTGATGATCGATACCCATTGCCATCTTGATTTCAAAGATTTCGATTCAAATCGGGATGAGGTTCTCACCGAGGCCCGCGATGCCGGCATACACACGATTGTAAATATCGGAGCGGATTTGGCATCGTCCATTCGAGGAGTCGAACTGTCCGAGAGCCACGATATGGTCTATGCCACGGTCGGCATTCATCCCCATGATGCCGCCACACTCGATGATGCGTCCCTTCAAAAGCTGAGAGAGCTATCGTTTCGCAAAAAAGTTGTAGCAATCGGCGAAATAGGCCTTGATTACTACCGCGATTTGTCGCCGCGTCCAATTCAAAGGACAGCTTTCGAAAGACAGATTCAACTTGCGATAGATAGAAAATTGCCGATTGTCATTCACACCCGCGAATCATTTGATGACACGTATGCGATAGTCAAGGGATATGCCAAAGACCTCGTTGGAGGAGTCTTTCATTGTTTTCCCGGAACTGCAGATGATGCCTTTCGTGTCTCTGATCTCGGTTTTGTCATCTCGGTAGGAGGCGTTATCACATACAACAAGTCCTCGATGGCGGCAATGGCCGCCGAGGTCCCGCTTGAAAAGATTATCCTCGAAACCGATGCCCCATATCTGACTCCAGTTCCGTTTCGCGGCAAGACAAACAAACCATCGTATGTCCGCTATGTCTGCGCTAAACTTGCCGAACTTCAGAACCGGAGTGAACAAGAGGTCGAGCGTGTGACAGATGCCAACGCAAAACGGCTCTATCGACTTTCTGAGACTTTTGAGGGATAATTTGAAATGGGGAATCCGTACCATGCCAAGAAACGCTTTGGCCAGAATTTTCTCGTCGCATCTGATGTAATTGACAAAATCGTTCAGGCCATCAAACCCTCACCTGAACAGACTATCATAGAAATAGGTCCTGGTCGAGGCGCACTGACACTTCCTCTTGCTAAGTCCGGCGCGACTATCATCGGCGTCGAATTTGACCGGGATATTATAAGCTATGTATCCGAGCTTTTATCCGTTTATCCCCGCGTTCATATCATAAACCATGACTTTCTCACTTTCCAACCTGATATAGCAGCGCACTCTCGTTTTACGGTCGTGGGCAACATTCCCTATAATATCACATCGCCGGTTATTGATTGGTTGTTTCGATACAGACATCAAATTGTAAATGTTGTCCTCATGGTACAAGATGAACTTGCGCGGCGTATCGCGGCTTCGCCCGGCTCTAAAGATTGGTCGCCGCTTTCAATTATGACACAACTCTACTTCGAAGTTACTTATCTTTTCTCCGTACCACCATCCAGCTTTTCTCCCGCTCCGAAAGTGACATCGGCAGTAATCCGGTTATCTCCACGCAAGACGCCGATCGATGTTCCGAAGGGATTTGAAAGAGTCGTCAGGGCATCTTTCCATCAACGGAGGAAACTCCTGTCGAACAACCTCTCGGGAACAATTCTTCCCAATGCAGAACTTTCTCAGCAGACCATAGCCGCCGTTGGCCTCACAAAAAAAATCAGGGCCGAACAAATATCAATCGAGCAATTTTTGGCGTTGACTAACTATCTGATAGACCATAAGTTACTTGCCCGCGACTGACATGGACGCTCAATCAATTTGTATGCATGTAACGAGGATAGGATATATTCATGGCATTTCTCTCAATTAATCTGGACGGCATTGGCGCCTTCCGCGACAGCCGCAAACTCAAAGAACCGGATCCGTCCCATGCCGCGGTGCTGGCGGAGCTTGCCGGAGCCGATGGCATAGCTGTTCAGTTTCGTCCCGACCGCAGATACATTCGCGACCGCGACCTCTATATTTTGCGCGAGATGGTTAGAACCAAGCTGACTGTTGAAATGTCAGTTCAAGATGAGATGATGATCCGCATTATCGAAGTCAAGCCCTGGATGGTGATTTTCAACGAAGAGCCTTCTGCCGAAGATTCCGTCGTACAGCCTATCAATCTCCAGCAGACAAAGATCGATTATCAGGCAGCGATTACCCAGCTACGAGGGCATGGTATTGTTGTCGGCCTGCTCATCGATCCCAATGCTGATTCAATAAAGGCGTCACTGAAAGTTCAGGCTGATGCCGTTTTTCTGGACTGCAGCCGCTATTCGGATGCCCGCACAGTTACCGAAGCGCAGGAAGAGTTGGATAAGATTGACAATACCGCGCAATTCGCGGTCAAATCCCGCCTCACAGTTCTTGCCGGGCGAGGGCTTTCATACAAGAATATATCGCCGCTTGTGGAGACAGGAATGATCGATGAATTTCTTGTTGGATCGGCTGTGACTTCGCGAGCTTTGCTGGTTGGTTTCGAGCGGGCTGCAGCCGAAATGGTGCAGTTAGTGCGCGTCGCGCCGAGGCGCACATAAATTTCATGACCGAGCCCACAGCCGAAAATGGCGAATGGAAGAAAATAGTCGTTGAGCCGCTCGAGGCGCCAATCCGTCTCGACAAATATCTCGGCCAGCGCGAAGATCTTGAGCTTTCACGCACCAAAGCAATGTCTCTCATCAACGACGGCAATCTTCTCGTCAATGGCAAACCGGCAATCGGCAAACAGCAATTGTTTGGCGGCGAAGAGATAACGTATGTGCGCCCGCCGGAACCAGTGTCGACTCTCATAGCTGAAAATATCCCGCTTTCAATAATCTACGAAGACGAGCATATCGTTGTTGTAAATAAACCATCGGGTATGGTAACCCATCCCGGCGCCGGTAATTTCACAGGCACACTCGTGAACGCCCTGCTTTACCATATCGAATCCTTGCCGCGCGGTGTCATCATAAGCGCTGAGGACGCCCGCCCCGGGATAGTCCACCGTCTCGACAAGGATACTTCGGGACTGCTTTTGGTGGCCAAAAACGAACAGATTGCCCAGAATCTCCAGCAGGCCATCGCCCGGCGCGATGTCAAACGAATTTATTCCGCTGTGACCTGCGGACATTTTCCCGACGACGAGGGCACAATCGATCTGCCTATCGCCCGCTCGCATAAAGACCGCACGCTCATGATTGTCACCAAGACCAGCGGGCGCGAGTCAGTGACCCATTATAAAGTGCTCGATAGGTTTCGGCTGTATGATTATCTCGAAGTCCGTCTTGAGACGGGAAGAACCCACCAGATTCGTGTGCACTTATCGCATCTGAATCATCCGGTGCTTGGAGATTTTGAGTATGGGGGGCGGGAAAAATGGCACCGGGGGATATTTGCGCCTGAACGCCCGCATGCCAAAAAGTTGTTGGGAGTGATCAGCCATCAGGCCTTGCATGCCGGACGACTTGAGTTCGACCATCCGGTTACAAAGAAGCCGCTTGTGTTTGAAGCGCCACTGCCGGAGGATTTCGCGACCGTGTTGGAGATTCTGAAAACCGAAGGGAGATAGAGGAGCAGCCGCTCAGTCGTTATTTTGCTATTGAAGTGTATCGGGTCTGGGAGACAAAATCATCTGTTGTAATTATACACTTTGCTCGAACTTTTATTGAGAAGAATACCTTGCGTCCTCCGCTTGCTCCGCTGTTTTCTTTTGGCGAATTGGGGACGGGGTTAGGATTTAAACTTGCCTTCTATGTTCAAAAACAATTTGGTCAGATTATCTTTTGACTTTGTATCCAAATTGATTGATGTTCCATTTTGGCAAGTTTCCAAAAATTTCTTGGCGAGCAAAACTTTACCTAATTTACTTTTTTTAACATACTCCGAGTTAGATTCAGTATAAGTTTTGCTCGTATCTTCCAACACAAATTCTTGAAAATTAGGCGGCGAGAAAATATCCTCAATACTTCCTGCGGTATTCAAAACAGCGAGAACCAAATCTTTCGGAACTAACCAATTATCTTTCAGATTTTTCTCTCCGTCCTTTTTCCCTTGGTCGTTGTCGTAAAGATAAATAACCTTTCCACCCCAACCATGCAATATAGTCCCAACAACAGGCATATTTCCAGCTCCGCCACCGAAAATAAAGTTCACCCTGTCCTTATTAAGGATTTTCTTAAACGCATTTAGATAGTAAAGATCAGACGCTCCTTCAACCACAACATTATTAACTTTGTCTAACGCTGTAATTCCTGCGTTTAATTCTAATCCTATCGCGGTCATAATAGGGGTTAAGGTTTCCTTATTCGCCAAAGCGTGAACTTTGTTTTCTATTTTTGTTCCTGCCTTTTTTGTACGATGAATCAATCTAATTTGATTAAGTTTGTCGGCTTCTAAAAGATATGGTGAGTGTGTTGAAAATATCAACTGGACTTTTTTTGCTGAAGCTTCAAGTTTACTTAAAATATCTTTTTGAGCTTTTGCGTGGAGGAATAATCCGGGTTCGTCAATCAAAATAATGTTTGGAACATCCTCATTTACTCGTGCGGACACTTTTATATAAAAAGCGAGGTGCCATTGTCTGCCCTTACTTCGCAAACTTGGTTCATATGGATAGCCGTCCTCTTGAATCCAAAATTGAAGGTCTTGAGAATCCCAGTCAACACTCAAACTTGAAACATCTTGTGTCCAAAACTTTTTATAATCATCGTTGAGAGTGATATTTATATCAGTTTTGTGTTTTTGCTTATTGCGAGCGGTGGCGGTTTTAATAGTAGGAACATCCAAATCGCTTATCACTGACAAATCCGTAATCCACTCATTTGTTTCAAGCTCCGCAAAGGGTATTTTGTTTGGGAAAACATCTTCAAACGAGTTAAAGAAAACAAAATTCGGAATCCATTGTTTTAGTGCTTTGAAAAACTTATCTTCCGTAGCAACAAGGTTTTCAAGATTTTGAATCTCTGTTTCAACTTCTGCTAAAAGTTTTTGGAAATCCTCACGATCCTTTTCGTCAATTTGTGGAATGTTCGGTGCAGTAGCACCCTTGAAAGCTATGAGGAGAGTTTTGTTATTTGCCAAATCAGAAAATTCAAAATCAAAAAAAGTACCTGCTAACTGTGGATATTTAGTGTGTAATGCTTTTACCTTGCTCCATTTATCTTTGATTGTTTTTTTAATTTTCTCAATTTCCTTTATTCCGAAAAGGTCGTTCCCCTTGGTAGCTTCACCAAAGGTATAGACATCTGGAAAAGTTTTAATAATCTCAAGCTCAACATCCGCAACTGCTTTTTGAGTGCTACCTATTTCAGTAAGAATTTCCTTGATAGTATCTTTCTCAACAGTGAAAGTTATGGAAATTTCAGGTATCTCGTTTGGCGATTTAATCGGTTTAGCAGTTTCTCTAATTTTTATATCTGTATCAAAATCCTCTAACGCTTCAAGAATAGATGTTTTCCCCGATTCATTTTTTCCAGCAAGAATAGTGATTGTATCCGTTAGGTAACAATCGCCACTATCCGTGATTGACTTAAAATTTTTAATTCTAAATTTCTTGAGTTTCATGAAATTCTTTTATTCTTCATCATACTTCAGCAAGTGGGTGTTTAGCGCTCATCTTGTTTCAATCAATTTTGGCTTATGTCAGCAAACAAAACCTTTATTACAAAATCATCTGCGCCCAGGAGGATTTGAACCCCCAACCCTTTGATCCGAAGTCAAATGCTCTATCCAATTGAGCTATGGGCGCGATTCCTGTTCAACATCCCCAAGATACCACACCGCGCCCAAAAAGCAATCACATCACAACCGAAGAACACCCGCGTGAGTGCAAACCAATCGTATTACTTCAACAAAATCATCTTCTTCGATTCAAAGCCGGCATCGGTCCTGAGTTGGTAAAAATATATCCCGCTCGACACTGTCTGCCCGCCTGAATTCTTTCCGTTCCACACTACCGTATGCATGCCGGCTGACCTTGTTTCATTGACAAGCGTAGTCACTTCCTGACCAAGTGTGTTATATACGACTAAAGTCACGTGTGACCGATTCTGCAGCGAAAATTGAATCGTGGTTGTTGGATTAAACGGATTGGGATAATTCTGCTCCAAACTAAACGAACGGGGGAGAGCGTTGTCGCCATCGTCAACATCTAATGGTGCATCTCCAAGTCTCAACACATACAGTCCGGTAGACCTATCCGAGGCCACAATCTTCCCCGAAGCAAAAAACGGGTAAACTGTCCAACAACCATTATAGCCATACCCCGCCTGAGGATACGTATCATACGAAGCAATTTCTAGCGGATTCACGGGATCTTTGACATTCCATACCCGGACGCCTTCGGTATAGTGTGCAATGTAGAGCAGGCTGTCTTTAAGATAACTATTGTGCACTGTCGCCTGCGAATCGACAATAATATCAGAGAGTTTCACCACATTGTTTATATCAGAAATGTCGAATATCCGAGTCCATGGATCGATTCCTGTTTCATCACCGACATAGAGGTATTTCCCGTCGGCTGAAAACTCCACATTGTGGGCTCCCGATAAGGGATAATTAAATCCTCCGATCCGGACGGGATTATAAATGTCTGTGATGTCGACAAACTCGACTCCCTGGCCATTGATCCCCGCACCGGCGAGCGTATCATTGCGAATGTCCGTATCATGAAAATAAAACGAGACGTAATGGCTGACAAATTGCGGCGAGGCGGGATTGGATATGTCGTATATATACAGAGCGCTGTTTGACGCTCCCTGCAGAAAAAGATAGTCTTTGTAGACATTGACTGTATGGGCGGCGCGAGGGATACTGCTTACCAAAACAGGGCTGTTTACATTGCTTATATTATAAATCTGCGCCGGGCCGCCGTCCTGTCCGGTGACCACATAATTCTTATATACCTTCACCCCGCCCGAGTACACGCTCGGCATAAATCCGGTTTCAAACGGCACAGCCCCGTTAATATCGACAATGCTCACCCCACCGCCCGAGCCGATGATAGCATATTCTTTCCCGCTCGACGATTCAGTGTACCCCCAAATATCAGTGTAACTTGGCCGGCCATTCCACCTGCCTACAAGATTGAGCCCGAGTTCCGCGCGCGCCCGAATTATTGGACTGGATCCGATAGGATCGCCACTGGAATTGACCGCTTCAATTTGATAAAAGAACAACTGTCCAATGGTCAATCCGGAATGAGCAAATGACATTATATTTCCATTGACGCTGTCGAACAAGGGTGGCGGCGAGGTCACTCCCGCATAGATACGATAGCGCGAAACCGAAAATGCTGGATCTATTTTCTGCCAAGTCAGCATGATTGCATTGGGATTTTGTTCGGGAACTACAAGAAGTTCATATCCAAATACTTTGAGTGTGCCGGGGAGAGTCTGCGACATCGTATAAGGATATTGCAGACGCGGCCACCAGGCGTACATAACATCGAGACTATTCGCTTCTATGTAGATATTTCTGCCGGCATACGTCAATCCTGTGCCGTCATAATTGCTGGCCATGATAAAAATAAATTCGCGTTTGCCATATGAGGTTGTATTGGGATCCCAAATCTGATTTGGCACAGCGAAGGCGGGATCTTCGACAAAGCAAATGTTTAATCTTCGCGGATTCAGCGTATCAGATATGTCCCAAGCCGAGCCGGGAAATATTCCAACTCCATTCGACGCGTATCCTGCTGATCGATTGAAAGTTTGACAGAATGTGCTATCAGTATTGAAACGAATCTCAACTCGTTTATATTGAGCGCCAGAAATCGAGCTTCCGAAAAAACTCTTTCCTTTACCGATACTTCCAAAAAAAGTCTCGCCAGCGCCTGTCGACGGATCTACGGACCAACTTCTTCCCCAAAGCCACCTCGGGTCCCCTGACCATTCAGCTCCAATAACCGGATCGACAGCGAATGATGATTGAGGCAATAGCCCGCACACACATACAAATATCAATCTTAGCACATAAGCTTTTGGACGCACTAAATTCCCTCCCTGTGATTTCTAAGACACTTTCCTATCCAATATACAAGTATTTCAGTCATTGAAACGGGCTTTTCATTATAATGACGCAACAAAGGCAAGATTGCTTAAAAAGCTCAGACGAAACTCGTCGTGCTTACCTTTTCGAGATCTCAAAGGACTTGACCAGCGATTGTTTGCAGCTATTTTTCCTTCATGATCTCACTTGTAATTGGCTTGGGCAACGTAGGCCCAAAGTACGCGCGCACCCGCCACAACCTTGGATTTTCTGTCATTGATAAACTCCTCCAAGCCCCGGGTGCTGCAAAACAGACAAATCTATCGTCAGTCGATGTCTTCATCAAACTGCTCTCTGACAAAGAGATAGTCCTTGCCAAACCGACCACACTCGTTAACCTCTCGGGGCATGCTGTTAGCGATCTGTTGGATAATTTTCAACTATCAATCAAAGATACGCTTATTGTTCTTGATGATTTCAACCTTCCGCTCGGTCAGGTTCGTCTCAGGACAAGCGGTTCCGATGGTGGTCATAACGGGCTCCGGTCAATTATCCAGACTCTGGGTCATGAAAATTTCGCACGACTTCGGCTCGGGATTGGCCCGCTTCCTGAGACTATCTCTGTAGTAGACTTTGTTTTAGGCCGATTTCTTGATTCTGAGACAGAAAATGCCGCCAAAATGGTTGACATGGCCGCCCAGGCAGTTATATTGGCCACCGAACATCCCTTGCATAAGGTGATGTTACAATTGAACAGTAACCCTGCTCAGCCTGAAAATCACTGATCCACGGCTGGGCCGTTTGAAGTAAACCAACGTCCGTAGGGAGGATTCTTAGTGCGACTGTACGAGACTACCTTTATTCTCAATCCCCAAACCGATGACACAACCATCGACCGGCAAATCAAAGCCATTATAGGAATAATAACTGGTAATGGTGGTAAGGTTGTTATTGAAGACCGAATCGGGAGCCGACGGCTGTCATTCCAAATTAATAAGCTGTCACAAGGCTATTACACAAGTTTGGTCTTTCAAGCTCCGACATCGGTACTGCCGCTAATTGAACGGCATTACAAACTTGACGATTCCTATATGCGTCATCTGACTATCCTTTTCACGGGAGACCCAGAGAAGGTCAAAGAGCAGCAGATTGCTTTTGCATCGGCTCTTGAAGCTCAGGAGCGGGCCGAGCCTCATCGCTCCGGTCAATTCCACCGTGAATCGTCGCATGATCGCGGCGGATATGGCGGCGGCGGTGGACGCGGGCGATATGATAGAGACGATGATCGTCGCGGCCCAAGAAACCGGGACGACCGATAGTCAGACGATGAGGCCGCTGGATTAGTAAACTTTCCAGCTGGCTTTGGTAACGGATTTGAGATAAGAATTGAAGAAGGAAAAATAACATGGCTGATTTTGGCGACAAAAGACGTAGAAAAGTCTGCCGCTTCTGCGAAAACAAAATTGAATATGTGGATTTTAAAGACGAGCGCTTGCTCCGTCGGTTCACAACTGACCGTGGGAAAATAGTCCCGCGTCGAATCAACGGAAATTGTGCCCTGCACCAGCGCACTCTAACAGAAGCAATCAAGCGCGGCCGGCATATGGCCTTTTTGGCTTTTGCCAGTGAATCGTTCCGTTGATGAACTAACCAGTCCAACAGAGCAAATGGAATCTGGAGAAGTTGTTAGTCGCGTCAGCCACTGGCCAATCCTGATTGCTTTGGTTCTGTATCCTCTGGTGCGATTCCTGCTCTTTAACAATTCCACTGAGATCGGCTTGGTTTTTTTTGGGCAGAGCGCGGCATATGTCATCGGCACATATTTGTTCTATGGCATACCGCTCATAGTCTGGGACAATCGCTTGCTTTGGGTTCTTTCTGTGGGAGCGTTATCGGTGGCTCTAAGCGCCATCGTTGTCGGGCAGGAAGGAATGATTTCGGCCCTTGCCGCAAGCGGTATGATTGTGATTGCCGGGGTCGTAGCTGGTCGGCTGTATGCCGCAGGTTGGACTCGTACCGGAACGTACATTGGTGGGCTGGTGATTGTCGCACTCTGCAGTCTGGTCTGGCTTGCGCCCCAATGGACAAAACTGACAGAGGCAATGAAGGGGATGTCGGAAGGAATGATACTCGATATTAAGGCAGGGTTACTCACTTCGGGGTACACGATGGACGCCGCAAACGGTATGGTCAAACAAATGCAAAGTATCTCATCAATAGGGATTCGGCTTCTTCCAGCTACCACAGTACTGAGCGCGGTTGCCCAGTACAGTCTTGGGTTCTTCCTTTTTTTAATGCGTGCTCCCCGAGCGGCGACCGAACGTTCAGTCCCCCAATCAATTACTTTTGTCCGAGTTCCTTTTTGGGTCATGCCTCTCCTTATAATTGCCATTTCTGTTCGTTTGCTGGCAGGCGAACCTTTGGTGACCGCAGCCGATAATCTCCTGGCGATCCTGGCTGTCTTTTACAGTGTTGCAGGATTGGCCTTGACCGAATTCTTCATGAGAATGTTCCGTTTTGCATGGTATTTGAAATTTGGGTTTTACGTTATGATGTTTTTTAGTGGCCTAATCGGTTTCCTGATGGCTTCGCTGGTCGGCCTGATTGACAGTTTTGCCGATTGGCGGGGGCGAATTACTACAAACACTGGCTTGAAAGAATAAGTTTAATTGTATATAGTATAGGAAAGAGGAATAGTAGTGAAAGTTATTCTCCGCGAAGACTTGCAGGACCTCGGTCAGGCAGGACAAACAGTTGAAGTTCGTGACGGCTATGGCCGCAACTTCCTTATCCCGCGAAATCTGGCTATCCCGGCCAGTCGTTCGAATGTGAAAGCAATTGATGAAATTAAAAAGCAGAAGGAAATTCGCACTAAGAAACGCCGCAAATCTGCCGAGATCATCAAGACACGCATCGAGAAACTTTCGTTGACTGTCGATGTCAATGTCGGTGAAGAAGAAAAACTTTTTGGTTCTGTGACATCTGCCGATATTGCCTCTCTTTTGGAAAAGGAAGGCGTCACTGTCGATAAGCGCTCGATTGAACTCGAAGAGCCTATAAAAACGCTCGGAGTCTTCACCATACCGATAAAGATTGAAAAAGAGGTTACGGCCAATTTGAAACTCTGGGTTATCAAAAGAAGTTAGTTAATGAATATGATTGAGGTTAAACTTGAGGGTCTGGCGTTGGACATCACAACCAATACTCCGGTTGTGATCCTCTCACCAACCAGTCTGGATAAAGTACTGCCGATCTGGATTGGCCATGCCGAGGCTTGGGCTATCGCTATGGAACTCTCCGGCGTCGGTTCCAAGAGACCTCTGACCCATGACCTCATGAAACACATGATAGAGAGTCTGGGCGCGCGTATTGAGCGCATCGAGATAACTGAACTCCGCGAACAGACCTTTTACGCAGTTATTCACCTGGCTTCAAATGGCAGTTCCCAAAAAATCGATGCCCGCCCTTCAGATTCAATAGCTCTGGCGCTCAAGACTGGCGCTGCTATATTTGTTAACGAAGAATTATTCCAATCCAAACCGGACTCCTCTCCCGATCCAAATAGTCTGCCGACCGACAGAGAGTCGCTCCGCAAGAGACTTGAAAATATGGGTCCGGAAGATTTCGGCAAATTCTCACTCTAAATGCGCCGATTAGCAACCGTTTTCTCGGCTGCGTTTTTTCTCGCCCTCCTGCCTGCATTGCAGGTGTTAGGAGAGACGCTTGATGACAAAGACGAAGTTGTCGCGCTCTATACTAAGGCCAAGCGGTTGTGCCACGAAGAGCGTTGGTCTGAGGCAACTCAGATCTTTTCTCAATTGCTGACGAAATATCCCAAATCAAAAAACACAGACCTTTTCATGTTCAATCGCGGCAAAGCCCTCTATCATGGCGGCAATTTGACCGATGCCGCAACGGGCTTTCAGGATTTTATCTCACGCTTTAAGAACTCGGCTACTGTCGGACATGCCTATTTTTTCCTCGCAAACTGTGATTTCCAATCGGGCCGCCGTGAATCTGCGCTCGATAATTATCTCAAAGCATTTGCGTCCAGTCAGGACACATCCCTGAGTCGGCTCGCATTGGCATCCTTGCACACAGGCTGGGATGATGGAGCAGGCTTCGCTGTTTCAGAAATCGCCGACCTTCCAAGGTCTGCACAATGCGCGCTATGGAGTGAACTTGGTGAGATAATGACTGCGAGTCGCGACGAGGCTCCGCTCATCAAGCGGTTGACGTCCGAATGCGGTCAATCGGACAATGTCTCACTACGAACTGACACGCCCTCAGAGAACGAATCTGTTTTGGATATTGCGGTGGTTCTTCCCTTTTCCGGCGAATTGCAGTCATTTGCCGAAGAAATCTATAGCGGGGCAGTCGTGGCCGCCGAACTCGCGCAGGCTGAATCAGACATCACAATTAAGCTCACGCAGTATGACAGCAAGGGTGATCCTATAGATGCCGGACGGGTTATCAAAGTACTGATACCTTCTGCGACCGATGCCATCGTCGGGCCGCTGACAACCGCCGAATGCGCAGTTGCTGCCGCACTGCTGGCCAACGACACCCTTCCTCTCATTGCCCCAGCCGCAAGCGGCGGAGGACTGACCAGCTTATCAGGTTCAATTTTTCAACTGTCCACAAGCCTCGATGTACAGGCGATGCTCACCGCTGACCATGCCTATTCCAACTTCAACGCGAGAACAGCTGTAATTCTCACGTCTACAGAATCTGAGTACCAAAAAATGGCGGCTGCTTTCAAAGCCCGTTTTGAAGAGCTTGGCGGAAAAGTTCTGGCCGAGCAATATTACCACTTACGGGATAAAGACTTTGGACCGCATATCCGCAGTGTAAAAGATGCCCTTCGCGGAGGAAGCGCGGAGTCAGCCCACTTTATCAATGAGCGCGGCGATACCCTTGAAGCCGATGGCGTCCCGGCTGATGTCGATTGTATTTACCTGCCCGGCAACCCAACTCAACTGCGTCTGCTCTTATCACAGATAAGTTTCTATAATCTCCGGGGGAAATATCTCGGCTCGGATGCCTGGGGAGACGAAAGCATTCTCGCCCTTGGCGATGATGTGACCCAAAATGCCATCTTCCCATCGACTCTTATTCCTGCACTTCAATCGGATGCCTACAGAAAATTTGCCACACAGTACGATGCCCGCTATGGCAAAAAGCCGGAACGGCTCGCCGCGCTCGGATACGACGCAGTCGCGATGCTCGCTCATCTTTGGCACAACGGAAGCACAACCCGTGGGACGCTCACCTTTCAACTGGCCAAAATGCAGGACTACACTGGCGCATCCGGCAGGCTGACCCTCAACAAGTATCGTGAAAACAGCAATGTCCCATTCTATCAAGTGCGGGAGAAAAAAGCCATACCCGTTGTTTCCCAATCCAAGAACGGCGAGCAGGAATAGTTCATTGAGACTTGTTTTCATGAGATTTTTGCTTGCGTGACCGTTCACAGGTAATGGCTGAGTGGACAATAGTCAAAAAAAACGCTTACCCAACGAGAGGCTACAGATGGAAGACAAGAAAATTGCCCTGAAAATGGTGATCGACGGCAAAGAACGCAATATATCGTACGAAGAACTCGCCTTATCCAATAACCTCGCTCAGGAAGCTCTTGTCCGTTTGCTTATAGAAAGAAAACTCTTTAAGCCGAAGGAATTGCTTGAAATGATGGAAAAAGTCAAAAAAGAGCGCTACCGTACGATGGATCAGCGATAGGGTTTGCCCTATGGATGTCAACAAACCGAAAGATAAATTCGATTCGTTTAATTTGCCCATTGATGAAGACGAAGGAGCAACATTAACATGGCGCACACATCCGGTGAAGCGAAAACCCCTCGTGTCGCTCGGTGTCACCCTCCTTATCATCTCAACTCCGATTATCGTCTATTACGGCAGCCACTCTGCGGCGTTTGCCGCGCTCAGTCTCATTGTAATGACGGCCTCATTGGCAAAATTCTATTTTCCTACTATTTATCGTTTGAGTGACAAGAGAATTATAGTCAAGACCACAACCCAAATGACTGCCAAAGAATGGTCGCTCTATCGAAGTTATTATCCTGACAAAAACGGCATTTTGCTTTCTCCCTTTGTAGCTCCGTCTCGGATGGAGAATTTCCGCGGCTTGTATCTCATGTTTGACAACAACAAAGAACAAGTCGTCTCATTTGTTGCCGCTCGTGTATCCGAAGAGCCAAAACCCTCGCTGGACACAATAAAAAGCAGCCCCGCGCCGGAACGACTGTCATGAGCCTTTTCGGAAGTGAACTGCCAGCTTCTGGACCGATTTTGCCGGCCGATGAAGATGCTATGCTCGAAAAACTCGCGGCACAGGTTATCAAGCGCGGCATGTCTGTTCCGGCTATACTCTTTCTCGAGTCGGTCAAACCGCTCAATTATATCTCTTCGCAGGCAATGGTATTCTTCGAGCCGATTGTTCAGACTATTTTTAATTTCAAAGATTACGACACACTCAGGTCGGCCCTCGAAAAAAGACCTTCAATTGAGATTCTCATACTTAAAATCGAAGCCCAGGATGCTGTAGCCTACCGCCGTGAGCGGATAGTCAAGCAATTCCTCAAAGAAGAAAAGAAAAAATGGAAATGGTATCAGAGATATCTCGGGATCATGACTCCCGCGCTTAATATTCCCGAAGAAATCCTGAATCCCCCGGAAAAGACGCAGGACGAAAATCATAAAAATCCGTAGTTATCACCCCGAATACATTTCGATTTCCTACTCAATGCAGTGATTCGACTCGCTAACATCCAAGAGCATGTTGACTTGGCTTTCTCAAGACGATACCTTTAATTCATGGCAAGCAATCCAAAACCAAAAACAAGTTATACCGAATCCGGTGTCGATATCAAAGCTGGCGAATCCGCGGTCGAAAAGATAAAGAGCCTTGCAAGCCGGACGTTTAACAAAAATGTCCTCTCTGAAATCGGTTCTTTTGGTGGTTTTTTCAAACCCGATCTCGGTGGTCTTAAAAATCCCGTATTGATTTCATCGGCTGACGGAGTCGGCACAAAACTCAAAGTGGCCTTCATGACCGGACGGCATGATACTGTCGGCGAAGATTTGGTCAACCACTGTGTCAATGATATTTTGGTACATGGCGCAAAGCCGCTTTTTTTTCTGGATTATATCGCCACCGGAAAAGTCTCTCCCGCCATAATCGCGGAAATAGTCTCAGGCATGAGCCGCGGATGTCTCAATTCCGGAACGGCCCTTTTGGGTGGAGAAACAGCCGAGATGCCTGATTTTTACCAGAGCGGAGAATATGATCTGGCCGGATTCATTGTCGGGATGGTAGATCAGGAAGAAATTATCAATGGTTCAACCATAGTAGCCGGCGACATCTGCATTGGTCTGGCCTCTAACGGTCTGCACACTAACGGTTACACACTTGCCCGGAAAGTCCTTTTCGATATCGCGGGACACAAGCCCGATGATTTTGTCCTGCAGTTGCAGTCAACGGTGAGTGATGCGCTGTTGAAAGTCCATCGCTGCTATGCTCCGCTCATTCATCCTTTGCTCTCGAAATTTGATATTCACGGCATGGCCCATATCACCGGCGGAGGGATTCCCGGCAACCTGAGTCGAATCATACCCGATGGGCTTTCCGCTAAAATTCAAAAAGGAAGCTGGCCAATTCTACCTCTGTTCAATTATATAATCGAATTGGGAGAACTGGAATTGGAGGATAGCTATTCCGCTTTCAATATGGGCATCGGATATATTATTGTTCTCCCGGCATCACAAAAAGAGAGTGTCATGAAGGCGCTTGCCGATATGGGCGAGACAGCCTATGTCATAGGAGAAATTCAGCCCGGCGATGGCCGAGTGGAATTGGTCTAACGAGTGCTTGTCCTCCTCTGTATCATGGATGGTTTCGGTCTTGGCGAGCCACGGCCGGATAATGCCATAGCCGCCGCAAATAAACCCACCTACGATACCTTAATCGAGAGTTGCCCGTTTACTAAGCTGGACGGCTCCGGTCTGGCGGTGGGATTACCCGATGGTCAAATGGGAAATAGCGAGGTCGGCCATCTCAATCTCGGCGCGGGGCGAGTCATTTATCAGGATATTACCCGTATCGATAAATCAATCGCTGACGGCGATTTCTTTGATAACCCCGTTATTGTCTCTGCCATAGATAAATCAGTCAAGGCCGAAAAAAGTGTGCATCTTATAGGGCTTGTCTCCGACGGTCAGGTCCATTCTTCGCTCAACCATCTCTTTGCTCTTGTGGAGTTGGCTAAAGGCAAAGGCGTCGAACAACTTTACCTGCATGCCCTAATGGACGGGCGTGATACCCTTCCGCATGCCGGTGAGCGGTATATGAGTAAAGTTCTGCAGAAATTCAAAGAATTCGGACTCGGCAAAGTTGCGACAGTCGGAGGACGTTACTATGGGATGGATCGGGATAAACGCTGGGAACGCACCAGCCGCCAATACCGCGCGAGTGTTTTCGGTGAAGGCACAAAAGTGGCCGATCCTGTGGCCGGAATCAAAGCTTCATACAAAGCGGGTGTGACCGATGAATTCATAATTCCATTCGTTGTTGACCATGGTTCTGAAATAGATACTCGCATAAAAGATGGCGACACGGTCATATTTTTTAATTTTCGCTCCGACCGAGGTCGGCAACTGAGCAAAATGTTTCTTGGTTATGATATTCCCGGCTTCGACTATCAAAAAATACCGCATATAGATTTGGTGACGATGACCAACTACGATGAAGCCATGACTGCCGCCCGTGTTGCCTTTCCCCCGCAGGCGCATTCTCATCTTCTCGGCGAAGTTCTCTCTTCTGCCGGACTCAAACAGCTTCGGGCCGCCGAAACGGAAAAATATCCCCATGTCACTTTCTTTTTCAACGGCGGGGTGGAACGTCCAAATACAGGCGAAGACCGAGTCTTAGCTCCCTCGCCCAAGGTTGCCACCTATGACCTCAAACCCGAAATGTCATCGGTGGAGCTTACCGACGCTGTTATCGAAAAAATACATTCGTCTGACTATGATTTTATTCTCATCAACTACGCCAATGCCGATATGGTCGGGCATACCGGAGTTTTTGAGGCGACAAAGCTCGCCGTGGAAGCAGTGGATCGCGGGCTTTCGCGGCTTCTTGAGGCGGTCAAAGCAAAACGAGGAGTGGCAATAATTACCGCCGATCATGGCAACGCCGAGATGATGATTGATCCGGAAACTCAGACTCCGTGGACTGCCCACACAACATCGCTTGTCCCCTGTATCTTCTATGACCCCTTTAATCAAGTTCGAGGGAGAAATAACGGAACAGTTAAACTTCGCGATGGCGGCATCCTCGCTGATATCGCTCCGACCGTGCTTGATATTTTAGGAATATCAAAACCGGAAGAGATGACGGGCCTGACACTCATCTTGTGAGGAGACCAAGCTGAAAGATATTCCCAGAAAAATTTGGCGGGTTATTGTTCCGGCTGATATCGATATTCGCAAACGACGACTGGAATTGATATTCTGGTCGTTTCTTCTCTCATTCTCATTCTATCCCGGCATCTTTGGTTTTCTCGCCTGGTTTTCGCTTATTCGCCCGCTCATGATTATTTCGAGACTGCGCGGCAAAGCGGTGTTTCAGGTCTCATATTTCTTCAGCTTTTTTTTCACCTTATTCTGTATCTACTGGATTGCCCAAGTCACGCCCCCCGGTATGCTCGCAGCCGTTGTGATCGTAGCTTTTTATTATACAGCGGGGTTGTGTCTGTTTAATGCGCTTTATAGACGTAAAGCGCTTTACGGGCTTATCGCAGTCCCGTTCTTGTGGGTCGGCGTGGAACACTTTCGCACCTTGTCCGAGTTTGCTTTTCCTTGGGCTGACCTTGGATACAGCCAGTCTTATTATCTGTACATTCTGCAGATTGTGTCTATCGTTTCGGTACATGGCCTTTCACTATTAATAGTCGGGGTGAATGTTCTGCTCTGGCAGGTCTTCCGCTCAGAAATATCGGTAGAGAAGAGACTCACCTCGGCCTTTATGTCAATTGGTACTGTGGGATTTCTCATCGGATATGGCTGGGCTGTCATGCCGGTCTATCCCATCGAAGGCAACTACAAAGTAGCCATCCTCCAAGGCTCTGTACCGCTGGAGTTGAAATGGAATGCCGTGAGCGAGGCGTATAATTACAACCTCTATGATTCACTAGCCCGCTCAGTCCAAGACACATCGGTGAAACTTTTTGTTTGGCCTGAAACTGCCGCTCCCTGTTACCCTGAACTTGAATATGATTGCCGCGAACTGCTTGGCAAGACAGCTATCGCAACCCAGAGCCACCACTTAATTGGAGCTCTCAGAGCCCGAACTTTCAATGGCAACAGGCGATTTTATAATTCTTCGTTTCAATTCAATCCGAACGGAGGGCTGGAGCGAAGTTACGACAAGATGAAACTTGTCCCTTTCGCCGAACATGTCCCGTATCAGGATCATTTCCCATTTCTGACCGAAGAGTTCCTCACGCAGTATCTGACCTTCATTGAGACCTATGAAATTCAATGGTGGTCCGATTTTTATCCCGGTGACTCGCTTCGACTCTTTGATCTGACCGATAGCCGATATGGCGTGCTTATCTGTTTCGAATCGGCTTTCCCTGAATTTGTCAGAACAATGGTCAACAGCGGCGCCGAGTTTATTGTCGGGATTACCAATGATACCTGGTTTGAAAATACAATCGGCATGGATATGCATTCGCGCGTTTTTGTTACCCGCGCCGTCGAAAACAGAACATGGATGGCTCGCGCAGCCAACAGCGGTTACAGTTATATAGTGGATGACTATGGGCGAATTCGCCACCAACTGCCGCAGGATGACAAAGCCGTTCTCGCTGAAGGGTTGTTGCTTCGCGAAAGTCGCTCACTATTCACCCGCTGGGGAGATGTTGCCGGACGGTTCTCGTTCTTGCTAACTGCTTTAATTGCAGGTATATTGCTTGTGAAATGGATATTCGCAGTAACTTTCTTCAGAAAAAAATCTTAGCCCTTTTTGTGCTTGTCCTCTTACCTATTTTAGTCAATGCCGACTCGCCTGTAGAGCCTCTGCCCGAATGGGAGAGCATCACTTCGTTTCGTGACATACGCCGCTTGACCCTTATCGGTAACTCTCTGTACGCCGCAACATCGGGCGGACTGCTTGTCATCGACGGAACGACTTATGCTCAGTATACGAATGTTGACGGATTGGGCACGACGAACTTATTCGATGTCATTGTGGACTCAAGCGGCCAAAGATGGATTGCTGGTGCAGGACGTATTGTTCGACTCGGCATCTATAGGCCTCAGCAATATTTATTTAGGGACGCCAACAACGACCCATTCGATGCCCTCGTTCTCGCCGATGACGGCGACTACCTCTGGGTTGGGACAAGTATCGGGCTTGTGCTCTTTTCAAAAGTCGACGATGGCGGCCAGATTCAGGACAGCTATGATCTGTTCGGCATGCTCAATCCCGGCTCGGCTGTCAATGATGTAGTAATTGCAGGCGACTCGATCTGGATAGCCACCTCGAGCGGTCTGGCTGTCGCCGATAAGAGTATTCCCGCTCTTTTGAACGCGCCGTCGCGATGGGAGACATTCAGTCTCGCTGACTTTCCGATTTTAGGCTCTGACACCATTAGAAGAGTCGAATATTTTGAAAACAATATTTATGTCGCAACATCGCGCGGATTCTTCCGGCTCGACAGGTCTTTAGCTGATACATCCTTTTTTGAATTTCCGCTCACTCAGAATCTCTCTGTAACAGATGTTAAAAGAGAGGGAAATGTTCTTATTGTCTATTACTCTGGAGGTGTGGCGAGACTCAGCGGCGGTTCATTCACCCAACTCATCTCCCCGGCAACTCCCTCAGCTCCCCGGACCGGCCAGAGAGTGCAAGGCTATCAATGGCTCGCACTGACAGGAGGCGGTCTGTACAACAATGCCGGTGGTCCTTTTATCGAGTACCCGAATACTGGTCTTTCGCAGAATGATGTAATGGATGTCTCGGTGAGCACAATCAGCCGTCAACCGACCGTACTTTTTCGCCGAGGCGGAGCCGCAACCAGAGTCGGGGACTCATGGCTGATCCATAATTTCAATGTCGGAGACCGGGCTCTGGCAATTTTGACCGACTCAATGGGCGAATCGTTTGTTGGAACGTTTGGAAGCGGTTTGGTGCGAATAAAACATGATGAGGCAAACACTGTCATCAGATATGATTCGACCAACACGACGCTTCGGGGCAATGACGAAGGGAACAACTACATAGTTATCTTCGACTTGGCTACCGATGGGTCAGTGCTCTTTACACCCAATTACCGCGCCTTCACCGATTATCCGGTCGCACTTCTTGAGCTTTCTACAATTGATAACCTTTCACCCCACTGGGATTCTCTTGGGTTCGGCGATGGCATCACCGATGACAAAGTTATCACCCTCGCCTTCCACAATGGCTTTTTTGCCCTTGGGACCGAAGCCAGCGGTGTGTTTCTTTGCGCGCTTGGAGCGAGTCCTTTTGATAAATCCGATGATAACTGCAATGTCCTTAACCAAGCGAATAGCAATCTCCGCTCAGATGTTGTCCGTGTGGTTCGCTTTGCCCCCAACGGCGAACTCTGGGTCGGGACAAATTTTGGCCTTTCGCGAATCGAGCCGACGATCGAAAATAGGTTTATCGATGTTTCTCTTCCGGCGGGATTTGGTCCGGACATTGTCGATTTAGAGTTTGACACCCGGGGCAATCTCTGGCTTGCTTCAGCCACCGGTCTGGCGCTATTCGATGCCGTCACCGGCGATTTTTCTACATTCACTACCGAAAACAGCGATCTAATAGACGATAACTGTCGCAAAGTGACAATCGATCCGCGATCAAATGACTTGTATGTCTCGACTCCATTAGGTGTCTCACTCCGCCGGGCGAATTTCGGCCTGTTGACAGGTGACGTGGAAAACATCCTTGCAATTCCCAACCCGTACATCATCAGCTCAAACACCGAGACGCTACGTTTTAATTTCAGCGCCAGCGGCACACTCTCTATCTTTTCTCTTGCAGGCGAAACGATCTATCACTCAAGCAGCCTGACGTGGAATGGGTTGAACACATCCGGCAATGCTGTTGCGTCGGGAGTCTACTTTTTTACCATTACCGATGGCGAAGGAAAAGTCGGGCGCGGGAAATTCCTGTTGGTCAATAAAAAATGAAGGTTATACGTCGAAGCTTCGCTGAGTTAGGCGCTTCGATTGTGCAACGGATGACACGACGGTCTCTCTTCGGCTCACCCGGCTTTATCCAACTCTGGAAAACTGTAGGTGGCACGGATTATTATTGGACAGTTGAAGCAGACAACGATATCGTAGCGATTCTGCCAGTTGTTGAATTTGGCGCCGGCCCATTTCGTCGCGCCCAATCCCTTCCCGATGGCTGTTATTCGACATTCTTTTCCGAGGAAACGAATCCAAACATCGAGGCGCTCAAAGCCGAATTGCTTGCTGCAATAGAGCGGGTGGGTTATGCCCGTTTCTATCTCAATGACTATTTTCGGCTGTTCCAACCCATTCAAAAAGAATGGGAAGTTTGCCAGTCGTCTACCCTTGTTGCCGACATTTCCTCGCCGACCTGGGCACCGCCTGATACGACGCTTCGCTCTGAGATTCGAAAAGCCGAGCGTGAGAATGTATCAGTGGGCATCTTTGAGGCCGAACGGCATTTACAGCCGTTTCTTACTCTCATGAATCAAACTGAACAGAGGCACGGACGGAGACCCAAATACCCCGAGCAATTCTACCGAGCTTTGGCAAATATAGCAACTATCGACAGCAGGATTCTCTGGCTCTATTGTGAGCACGAGGGGGAGGCGATTGCCTCGCAGATTTTTCTCATCGAAAATGAAATGGCCCTCAACTGGCAAAATTATCTAAACAAGAAACACTCTTCGTTCAAAGCGGGGCAATATTTGACAGCGACCGCGGCAGTCATGCTCAAAAAAAGAGGGGTTACTCATCTGAACTTTGGCAGTTCCCCTTTGGCACAAAGCAATGATCTCCAGACGTATAAGAAGAAATGGGGCGGAGTCGAGAAAACGTACCCCTGTTATATCCGAAAATCCTTTCTGGGAAGATTATGGTGAGCGTGAGCGATAAACCTCTTAAAGTGCTGGTACTGGCCGACAGCCAAGCCTTCCATACTGAGCGCTATGTTACAGAGCTTCGCAACCAAGGCTGCGAGGTCATTCTTGCATCGCTTGAGGCAGGCCAGATAGAGCATATCCGTCTACGAGAGCGTGGGTTTCTCTCCATATTCCACTACGCCTTTGCCGCGTCGGAAATAAAAAAAATAGCCCGATCTTTTGCGCCCGATGTCCTCAATCCGCATTTTGCCTCAGGGTATGGATTCGCCGTCGCCCTGGCACAAACTTCGCCAAAACTGCCGATCTTGCTCCATCTCTGGGGATCGGACATCCTCATTGTGCCTGAGAAATCAGTCTTCCACCGCCGCAAGACAATCTTCGCCCTTAAATGTGCCGATTTGATTTCAGCAGATTCGGAATATATTGTCAACGCCGCGCGGCAACTCTATGATGGAATCGACTGCCGAATAATCCCCTGGGGGCTCGAGGAGACATTCTTCTCTCAACACAAGTCCACCTACGTTCTCACCGAACCGCTGAGGATCATTGTCCCGAGGAAACATGAGAAAGTCTATAACAACATGTTTATCCTTCGCGCGCTTGCCACCCTGATTAATGAAGAAAAAGTTATCATAACCTTTCCGGATTTTGGCAGTCTTGCAGCGAATTTCCGTCAAATAGCCTCAAGCATGGTTGGCGACAAGATTCGTTATTACAGCAAAGCCCCCCGGGCGGAGTTTATGTCCCATATGGCAAGCCACGATATCTACCTCTCGAGCGCTGTCTCTGATTCTTCCCCGGCCTCACTCATCGAGGCAATGGGGCTCGGACTTATTCCAGTGGCCGCAAATATCCCGGGCGTGCTGGAGTGGATGACACCCGAAAGCGGCTATACCTACGAGCCATACATTTCAGAAAGTCTGCAAACTGTTATTCGAAAAATAATCTATGACCGTGATGATCACAGACAGATGCGCCAGAGAAATCTACAACGGGTGCGGCGATTGGCTCTATTTGAACACAATGTCGCCGAGACAATCGATTTGATGAAATCACTCCGCGACCGGAGAGCTGGTTGAACAAAGTCCTTCTTGTGTGCTATTATTTCCCGCCCTTGGGTTTGGCGGGGGTAGGCCGCCCGCTTAATTTATTCACCAAGCTTCCGTTCTATAACTGGGATGTCCATATCCTGACGGTCAAAGCCGTGGCATATCGGGGCTACGAACCTGAATTGCTTGACGGGTTGGATTTGGCCAAAATATTCCGCGCCGGTTCGCGCGACCCACAGAGACTGCTCTATCTCCTCGGTGTAAGACAGGTCGCGTCTAAAAATATTGAGAAGACTCGATCTCTTTCCGAACGGTTCTTTCCCGATTCAAAAATCGGCTGGGTTAGACCAGCAATCCGACTTGGACGAACGCTTATCGAAAACTATCGTTACTCGGCGATAATCTCGACCTCGCCGCCAGTCTCCTGTCATCTTGTCGCTCAGACTCTGTCAAGAGAATTTGCCCTACCTTGGATTGCCGATTTTCGGGACTATTGGGGTGTGCTTCCAATTGAAAAGAATTATTCAAGTAAATCCAAAGTTGAGCAAGCAAACCGAATGCTTGAGAGAATTAAAAACGAATCGAAAGCGCAAGTAGCGGTCAATCGAAGTATCGCAAAGTATTTGGGCAATGCAGAAATAATTTCCAATGGCTATAACAGCGAAATCGCTTCGCTGTGGACAGAACCATCACCGTCCACGGCTTTTACTATCGGCATTTTGGGGCATCAGTTTCCGACTCTAATAGTCGAGCCGCTGTTGAAAGTTCTCCAGATTCTCAAGAACAATCATCCTGATTTGTTTGAGAACGTTCGCTTATTACAGGTAGGTGAGATTAATAAATCCGATATGCGAAATCTGCTGTCGGAATATCACATGGAAGACCGTATGACATTTTGCGGAAGACTCTCACACACGGAAACCGTGAAACAAATGTCTGACGCTTCACTGAACTTTATAGCTATGCCATTATCACATGAAGGAGATTTTGTGCCGGGGAAAGTTTTTGATCTGCTTGCATCAGGACGGCCATTGCTTGCCTATGCGCCAAAAGGGAGCGAGCTTGAAGAGATTGTTTCAGCCACAAACAATGGCTTTACCTTCTCCGATGTTACACACCCGCAGGCAACCGACTATGTCGCTCATGTCATAAAGCGTCATACTTCAAACAGCCTCGAAATAACTCCGCTTCCCGAATATGCCAAACCTTTCTCTTCTGATAAATTAGCCCAACGATTCGCAAATCTTCTTGATAGAATAAAATAATTGTCATGAGCGAAACCCCCGAACTTTCCGCGATTGTCATTTCCTACAATGGAATGCAATTTTTACCGGAGTGTCTTGAAACATTGACGCGTGATTTGGCCGCGCTCTCGCACGAAATTATCGTAGTTGACAACGGCTCAATTGACAGATCGCCCGATTTTATAAAAAAGCGCTTTCCCCAAATTCGACTTGTTAAAAATGGTAAGAACCTTGGCTTTGCCAAGGCTGTAAACATTGGCTTTGTAGAAGCGCGTGGGAAATATATCTATCTTCTCAACCAAGACCTTCGTTTCCGTCCCGGAAGCACACCGGTGCTTCTTCAGAAATTGAAATCAGATTCTCATATCGGAGCCATCGGACCCAAATTTGTCAATTTCGAAGGGGAACTTCAATGGTCAGTTCGCGCTTTCCCGCGCCACAAACATGTTTTCTATGCCGTTACACTCCTCTCGACACTTTTCCCGCGGCATAAAGAATTTTTATCATGGAAAATGGGCTGGTTCGATCATGAACATGAGCGCGAGGTCGATCAGCCAATGGGCTCGGCTCTCATGATGCCGCGAACAATTGTCAAACTGATAGGTTTCTTTGACGAGAACTTCCCGATATTTTTTAATGATGTCGATTACTGCCGAAGAATCTCGGATGCCGGATACAAACTGCTCTATTTCCCGCAGGCCGTGGTCGAGCATTATGTCGGAGGCTCGACCGGAAGGCGGCCGTATCTGAACGCATGGCGTTCACACAGTTCCATGTTTCGATATCTCAGGAAATATTCACAGCCTATTGAATATCCGATTCTATTATTGAGTGGTTTGCTCTTGATGCTGAGTCTTCCCGCGAAGATGCTTCAACTTTTCATTCAGAGACGATTTACTTCATCAAAATCATTTTTTTAGTTGAAGCAGCGCTTTCGGATTCAAGCCGGTAGAAATAGACGCCGCTCGCAAGCGACAGCCCGTGATTATCACTGCCGTCCCATTCTACGGTGTACGTTCCTGCGCCGAGTGACTTGTCTATTGGTACTGCCACATTCTGTCCGGCGATATTGTAAATAGCGAGCCGAACATGTGATGAAGTTGGCAAATCGAATGAGATTTGAGTCGACGGATTAAACGGATTTGGGTAGTTCTGGTGCAGTGCAAAACTAGTGGGAAGGCCAGACTCGTCATCCGTGTTAACCGATGTGACTATTTGCTCGCGGTATCTTACGAGGGCAATAGTCGCTCTGTCTGAAACCGCAGAGATTGTATACTCAATTGATGGGTCCAGCGGATATTCAAGAATTACAATTCCTCTGCTATCTATTTGATAACTGTTTAGCAATGCACCGTTTTCAGAAAGATAGACCATTCCTTCAATAGGAATGCCTGCAGCACTCACAAGCTGGACGCGAGTGACACTTTCTTCTGCCTCAATGGTCAAATGTATTTTCGCGGGGATTTCTGTGTAGATTCGAACGGTCGGATCTCCGAAATAGTTCTGGCCATATACAAGGTCACGATAATACGCATATGCAGATTGCGATCGGTACATTGCATGGGCAGCTGGCTCGCCGGGGTGGGCAAAGAGCGAGTCGAAAAATGCCTTGTGCAGAAGATGGCTTGAATTCACCCAGCCCCAGCGCGAGTAGGCGACAAAGCCAACTGCCCCGTCTTGTTGGGCAAGAAGGGCCTCGACCATTGTGGGCGAAGTCTTAGTAAATGGCGCGGCGTCCAAATCAAAGCCGCCATTATCGCAGGCCAATGAATAATAAAATGCCGGTTTGTTGGAAGGGGAGAGCGAATCAAAAAGAAGATTGGCATTTGCCTGATCGCGAGTGAGCAGGAACGATTTCGGCCACTGGTTTACTCCGGCTGAGCGGACAACAAAGCCATCGCTCCGGCCATGAGCTATTACATTTACAATTCCATATCCTTTAGAAAATAATGAACCGAGTTCGTCTCCAACTGCATTTGTTGGGGTTAGGTCATCTCCGCGGCTTGCCTCGATTCCGTTTACGGTATCCACATCAACTGTCTGCGGAAATGCTCTTGCAATCCGCGCATGCTGGCCGCCTTCGGAATAATCGCGCATCTGATCCGATGAAAAAAAGAGTGTCCGCCCAAGATATGATCTGTCTTCGTTGCCGGGATTAGTTTGATAGAGGATCAATTTATCGACGTACTGATTCATCTGCTCAATTGAACGAAAAGGCAGCCGACCTACCATCAACTCAGGGTTCTGGTCAGGCTTGTCATGATGCGGCTCCCCCCAGATATTGTCGTTGTCGATGTCCCATTCACCGGTAAGATCGGCAAAATAGAGGTCACAGATCAGCAACTTCATGAGTTCAGGCTGTGAGTTTCGGTTGATATGCGAAGCATACCGTACCGGTATCAGCGTTTCATCCCCCACGAGAAGGACATATTTCCCTTCTGTCGCATGAAAGTCCTTCAGGTACTCGCGAAGTTTTTCTGCGTTATCGCGTCCTAAAAATTCGGAGTCTATCTCTTCAATCTGTTTTATCCGGACATCGTAGCCGGTAGCGACTTTGTAATTTTTCATTCGTTCGCATGCATAGGTAAAGCTCGAATGGGTAATGATGACAAGTTTGCCACGGGTCGTCGCCGAAGCGCTTTGCTCTGGAAACAAAATTCGTGTCTTATTATAGAAATCCGTGGATGGCTTAATATTTTCCGGCGTGATCTCACGATTGCCGATTGAGAACGATAGTGAAGAGTGAAAGTTGATATCATCTGTTTCACTAATCGTGACAGGCAGAACCAATATTTCAAGAAAACGTCTTTCTTCAACTGAAATCTCGCCAAGCAAAAACACCGGTGCACGGCCAAGTTGTGTTTCATCGGAGCTGGCGCCTTCGTCAACCAGGATATCGTCATAACGCGAGTCATCAGCGGTCGGAATATCTATGAGGGGATTCGGAATATTTACGTGTTGTATCACGTTGGTTTCATTGGAAGTGTATGCGAATGCCCGGCTGTTTTCGCCTTCAAGAAGCTCGATAACAAATTTCCGGCCGGAGAGGATTATGCCCCGCCCGACTACAATCGAATCATAATTGTCATATGTATAGTTAGACCCAAAGGTCTCGCTCTTAACCTGGGTTATATCATGAATAATGCTGGCGCGATCCGCTCCTTTCAGGGGAGCTACCGAAAATAACATCAGCACAATATAAAAAAGTACTTTCCTCGTCATATCTAAGCCCGCTGTCTCTGTTTCACTGTGAATCCACTATGGATTTTGCAAATTGACTGCCCCAAACAGGAGGCTGTTTTTAGATTTCTGAAAATCGGCGATTCCGTTGTGCGTGAAAAACTTAGAGAGAAGAGCCTGTCTGGCCGGAAAATTTTTCCGATTTCAACAACTCGAAAACTATGGCTCTAAGTCGATACGAAGACCCCCCTTGATATTTTCTACATTGATGTCAAGAGAAAAGAATTCTAATGTGGGTCGCACAGTAGCATGAGGTTAGAGAATGTGAATTTAATTTCACTTCGTTACCGATTGGAATAATTATAGTTAGCCCCCATCTTTTTTTTTAATCCAATGAAAAAAACAACTTGACTTGAGGTGGGTAAAATGTGATTATAGAGGCAAGTATTGGGTTATAGTGGAGTAAAGTGGAGGAACGCTTGACAGGGTTTTACGGTCAGTATCAGACCACATTGGATGAGAAGGGCCGTTTCTCATTGCCAGCGAAACTCTGAAGCGTAACTGGTTCAGACACATCCCCACTTCTCGACGGCGATGTCGTCCTAACCAAAGGACTCGAAGGTTGTCTCAGTCTTTATCCCGAAGTTGAGTGGGCTGAAATTCAAGAAAGATTATCGACACTCAATTTCACTCAAAAAGATTTTCGATTTTTCAGTCGACGATTTTATTCCGCTGCTGGAGCGGTTTCTCCTGATAAAAACGGAAGAATTCTCATCCCGTCGCATCTCATCGAAGAGGCCCATCTGAAGAAAGACCTGCTTGTGATTGGCGTCAATCGATGGATTGAGATCTGGGATCCGAATCGCTACAAGTATTATCTCGAGCAATACGGCGGAAGTTACGAAGAAGTAGCCGAACGTCTCTTCTCCAGCAATGATCAGTCCCGACAGTAACGACGATGATTTTCCTCACGAAGAGGAAAGCCACCCGCTCGGACACCTGCCAGTTCTGGTTGAGGAAACTGTCAGTCATTTGATTACTGATCCGGATGGAATCTATCTGGATCTGACAGCCGGAGGCGGAGGACATTTGAAAGCCCTGGCAGACAAGCTAAGCCCCGAGGCGCGGCTCTATGGAATGGACAAAGACAAGACGGCACTAGCGAGGGCAAAAGCCCGGCTTGCCGGGGCAAAACAGGAAGTTAAACTTTTCACCGGTTCGTTTGGAAACATGGACGCTTTCACCGCCGCAATGAGCCTGAGCCAAGTTAATGGCATTCTTTTGGATCTTGGACTCTCGTCATACCAACTTGATGATCCCTCGCGCGGTTTCTCTTTCCGTTTTGACTCTCCTCTCGATATGCGTTTTGATCTGAGTTCGATAGTAACCGCCGAAGAACTTGTCAATACACTTTTCACGTCCGAACTCATAGATATTTTTCGTACCTATGGCGAAGAGAAGCAAGCAGTTAAGATTGCCCGAGCGATTGTTGACTCACGCGTGATTGCTCCGATCTCTACCACAATCCAGCTAAATAAAGTCATCTTGAGTGTTGTTCGGCCCCCTCATCAGAATAAAACACTGGCCCGAGTCTATCAGGCTTTGCGCATTGTCGTAAATGGAGAACTCGATGCAGTTGATGCAGTTCTCCCGGCCAGTCTCAAAATGTTGAAATCCGGAGGGCGTGTGGCAGTGATAACATATCATTCACTCGAAGATCGCCGTGTCAAACAATTCATCCGAGTCGAAAGCAATCCTCCTTGTATCTGCCCGCCGTCGTTTCCCGTCTGTGTGTGCAATCCCACGCCAAGGCTCCGCAAAGTGACACGAAAATCAATTACGCCTTCCGATTTGGAATTGCAATCTAATTCCCGTTCCAGCTCGGCGAGGCTTCGGGTTGCGGAGAAAATATGAGTTCGATAAACTCTGTCCGGCAATTCAAAGAAACCGTTGAACTGCGTTCACCGCTGATAACTCGCATTCGTGCACACCGTTACTTTCCCTTCGCGCTCATGGCAATGGCAATTCTTGGCGTGGCTTGCATCCATATCTGGCAAAGGGTTATGGTCATAGAACTTGCAAAAGAAGTTGGCCAGTTACGTAATGAAAATAAAAGCCTGCTCGATGACACCAAAAAAGTAAACAGCGATATATCCGCGTTGTCCATGACCGGTCGGATTCAGTCCTATGCAACCGACAGTCTTGGTATGCAGTCGGTTACCGCCGATAAGCTCTACACGCTTATAGATAACACTCAAGCTGAGGAACAGCCCGATGAGTTTGCGGTGTTGGTGAATTCGCTCAAACGCGTTATGGATTATCTGCCTGTGAACGCCGAAGCGCAAGCTGTGTCAAACGACCTTCGCCCCATAATTTTTGATACAACCGCGGTAAAGGAGCAGACTAAATGAAGCGGACGCGGCAGGAGAATATCCGGCTTGGGATTTTATTCTGCGGAATTGTTCTTTTCTTTGGGGTCGTGATAGCGCGCCTTGTGCAGCTGCAGATCTTTCTTGCGCCAAAATACAGCGAAATGGTAGCACGGCAGTCCTCTGGTTCGGTTGAAATTCCAGCCGAGCGTGGAGTTATTTTTGATCGCAACGGAACCGTCGTTGCAAAAAATGTTATAGGAACTTCGCTTTGCGCCCGTCCTAAAAACGAAGCCGAAGTTGCTGAAGCCGCGCGGTTTATCGACAAATTATTCACCTATAAATCGGGCACGGCGCTAAAAGAGTTTGCGCTGTCCCCGCTTAAATTCCGCTATATAAAGAGAAATCTAAATCTGGAGCAGATCGTCCGTCTCAAAGATGATATTCCTGCAGGACTCTTTCTCCGTAACGAACCGCTTCGTCAGTACCCATTCGGGTTGGTGGGTAAACAGATACTCGGATTTACTGATATTGACAATAACGGGCAGTCGGGCTTTGAGTTAGCCTATGACTCGATTCTGACCGGTATTCCTGGTAAAGCTGATTTCCAGCGCGATGGACTCTCAAAAGCGTTTCGCATATCCGAGCAAGCGCTTGTCAAACCAATACCCGGGCGTGGAATGGTCCTGACTATTGATTGGCAATTTCAGGAAATTGTTGAGCAGGAACTTCGCGCGGCAGTTGATTCTTTCAAAATAAAATCCGGAATGGCGGTCTTTCTCGACTGTACAAACGGTGATATACTCGCTATGGCACATTTCGATAAATCAGAAACCAATCCCGAGCGCCCGACAAAGCTCAAAGCAATATCGGACCAATTTGAGCCAGGTTCGTCTGCCAAAGCCTTCACAGCGGCGGCGGCGCTCGACGCCCACACAATACGGCCGTTTGACCTTGTCTACTGCGAAAAAGGGGCATGGCGACTTGGACGCAAGGTATTGCATGATGCCAAACAATATGAATATCTAACCTTTACCGATGTCATTGCCAAATCAAGCAATATCGGCGTCGGTAAAGTCGCCGTAGAACTTGGAGGCGAAGAACTCTATCAAGCCTTTCTGCGTTTTGGCCTGGGAACAAAAATAAAATGCGGACTTCCTGGTGAGACGCGCGGAAGTCTGCCGCGTCCTAACCGATGGTCGGAGCACACGACTGCGACTCTGGCGATGGGGCACGCTGTGGCGGTGAACGCTCTGCAAATGGCGACCGCTTTTGCCGCAATCGCCAACGGTGGTGATTTGCTGCATCCCAGATTAATCCAAGGCGAGGTCGATCATACAGGTTTGTTCACAAAACAAGGCGAGCGCGAAGTTGTAGGGCGGGCCTTCGAGCCGGAGACACGCGCGTATCTGCATGGTATCCTCCGCGCCGTAGTCGAACATGGGACAGGTAAAAAGGCGAATAGTCCGCAGGTTGCCATTGCTGGAAAAACCGGCACACCCCAGCTTATAGATCAGGAGACCGGCGCCTATTCACACAACCGCTATCTGGGTTGTTTCGCCGGTTTCTTCCCGTATGAAAAACCGGTTATCGCGGGAATTGTAGTGCTCGAGGAATTCGATCGTGAAACCGAAGCCGGTGCTACCGCCGCTCCGACATTCGGACGCATAGCCGAACGGTTCACGGTTGCCAACCCTGACATATTCACCGTGCCCGAACGGACTCTTCACGCACGAACGACAACAAGGAAATCTATTTTCACAACTCCGGACTTTACTGGTCAGACTCTTTTTTCTTCACATAAGCTCGCCGCAAGCCGGGGGATTACCCTGCGATGTTCCGCCGCTGAGGGGACGGTAATATGGCAGTTTCCACCGGCTGAGCGGCCTATTCATGAAGGAGAAAATCTGTTGGTAGTCGTGAGAGAATCAGACGGCACCATGCGTCTTGCTGACCTGCAAGGGTTATCTATCCAGGCGGCCTCGGCCTATCTCAGCTTTATCGGAATGGATTTCCTGTTTTCCGGTTCGGGGTCGGTGTTTTCGCAGTCCATTCTTGCAGGCGAATTAGCTTTGAAGGAATCTCTCTGTCGTATCCAATGCCGACCTAAATGGGGAGTGTCCCATTAAACTCAGTCAACTAATTGATGGAGTCGCTGATGCGGCGCTCGTTGGTGATCCAAATCTTGAAATCGATGCCATCGAATATGATTCACGCCTGCTCAAACCGAACGGACTTTTTTTCGCCGTGACAGGCTATAAAGTTGATGGTTACGACTATATAAAATCTGCAATGAATAACGGCGCAGTGGCAGTCATGGGAGAGCGCGCAACAACAACTGAAGTAGAGAATTATATTTGCGTTCCCAATATCAGGAAGGCCATGTCGGATGTGGCCGCGCGTTTTTACGATTTCCCCGGCAAACGACTGAAATGTCTTGGTGTCACCGGCACAAACGGCAAAACGACGACTTCGTATATGCTCAAAAAAATTCTTGAAGCTGAGCGCAAAGCGGTCGGACTCATGACGACCCTGACCTATGATACTGGCAAAGAAGTTTTCGAAGCTGAGAGGACGACTCCGGAATCGCTCGATATGCAGCGGCTTTTGTATTTAATGCGAACCAATGGCCGCACACATGCCGTGCTCGAAGTTTCCTCACACGCCCTTGTGCTCCATCGGGTGGATAATATCGATTTCAATGTGGTGGTCTTTACCAATTTCACCCGCGACCACCTTGATTTTCATGAGACAATGGAAAACTATTTTGCCGCCAAGGCATCCCTTTTGAATAAACTGAGCGGGCCATACTCGTATGTTGTGCTCAATCTCGATGTGCCTGAATTTCAACCGCTCTTTGGGCAGGTTGAAGGCTCGTATGTTACATATTCTCTTTCGAATCCAAAAGCCGATGTCTATTGCTCGGAGTTTGAACTCCGGCCGGAGCGAACAATTTTTGACCTTGTCACAGCCCTCGGCACACGCACAATCGATCTGCAGCTTCCCGGACGATTTAATCTGACAAACGCTATTGCCGCGGCGGCCGGAGGTCTGGCAAGCGGAGTCGATCTGGATAATGTTGTCAAAGGACTCGAAGAGATGCGTCCGATCCCCGGACGCCTCAACCCGATCGATTTCGGCCAACCATTCGCAGTCTATGTCGACTATGCCCACACACCTGATGCGATAGTGAGCCTGTGCAAGTCCGTCCGGGAAATTTCTAAAGGAAAACTTTTACTTCTTTTTGGATGCGGGGGAGATAGGGATCGCGGTAAACGTCCGCTCATGGGAGCCGCCGCAACAACATCGGCCGATTATGTTCTGGTGACTTCAGATAATCCGCGAAATGAAACCCCAGCCGCGATTATTGATGAAATCCGCCACGGTCTTCAGGGCAGTTGCCACGAAATTGAACCCGATCGGAAAACAGCGATCGAGAAGATTTTAAAAATGGCAAAACCGGGCGATGCTGTGCTTCTGGCTGGCAAAGGGGCCGAGCCGTATCAGGAAATTAATAGTGTGAAATATCCCTTCAGCGACCGTGAGACGGTCGAATCGTTGCTGGGGAAAATGGGCTTCACCTTTCACCAGTACGTGTCAGGGGAGAGGTGATCAGCTTGAATTTTGATCAACTTGCAGCTGCAACCGGCGGGACCCTTCTCAAAAGTCCCCACACTCAGAAAAGTTTCATGGGCGTTTCTATCGACAGTCGGACAGTAAAACCCGGCGAACTGTTTATCGCGCTCAAAGGAGAACGCGTCGACGGTCATCAGTATATCGATCAAGCGCTAACACGCGGCGCAGGTGGTATTATAGCCGAGTTCAACTTTCCCCGTTTGAGCGAATTTGAATCAGTCTCGCCGATTGTCACTGTTCAAAACAGCTATGAAGCGATGCTTAAGTTATCAGCTACGTACCGCGACAGCATTAATGTCCGCCGTATTGGCATAAGCGGCTCAAATGGGAAGACGACCACAAAAGAAATCAGCTATCAGTTATTAAATGCGGTCGAACCGAACACCTACCGCTCACCGGGCAACCTCAACAACCTTTTCGGCGCGCCTATGGCGATATTCGCGATGCCGTCGCAGACAAAGCTTGCCGTCATGGAAATGGGCGTATCGCTTCCAGGCGAGATGAGTCAGCTTGCGGAAATAGTACAACCGCATATAGTTGCCATTACCAATGTCGCAGTTTCGCACCTTGAATTCCTGCAAACAATAGAAGGCGTTTTAAAAGAAGAAGTTTCACTTGTTGAGTCGTTGCCAAACAGCGCGCCTGTGGTTGTCAACGGCGACGACCTATTGCTTGTCAATGAAATTAAAAAAATCCGTCCCGATGCAGTTACCTTCGGTGTGAAGAACATAGCAGCCTTCATGCCTGACTTCGTAAAGTCTCGGGCTTCAGGCGGATCGCTTATTGTAATCGAAGGAGATCAATTCAATATGACGCTCTTCGGCGATCACCAAGTCTACAACCTGCTTGCAGGATATGCGGTAGCAAAAACCCTTGGGTATACCTTCGATGCTGTGGATACTTCAAAAATTGAATTCTCCACTGCCCCAATGCGCGGACAGACGGTTACGATCGACAATACCACTTACATAGTTGATTGTTACAACGCCAATCCCGATTCTGTCCGCTCGGGACTTATCTCTTTTGAAAAAATCAAATCGACCGGACGACGGGTAATTGTTTTGGGCGACATGCTGGAACTTGGCGAGAACGAAGTCGAGTATCACCGCGAAATCGGTCAGCTCTTATCCGAACTACATTTCGACCAGATAGTGCTTGTCGGCCCGCTTTCGAGACATATCCTCGACAAAGCCCTTGAGCATGGAATATCTGGAAACAAACTCCTACATTTCAAAAACGCAGCCGAGGCTGCAATTGGTCTGAAATCCATCGTCAACTCCGGTGACATAGTCTATCTAAAAGCCTCGCGTGGTGTGGGTCTTGAGGCAATAGTGGACGCGGTTCAATTGAAACAGGGAGCAAAATCCTAATGTTGTACCATTTGCTCTATCCGCTCTCAGAACAGATTAGCGGTTTCAACCTCTTCCGCTATATCACTTTTCGCACCGCGGGCGCGACCGTTACGGCGCTGATAATTTGTTTGATTCTCGGGCCGCTCTTTATTCGTCTTTTGCAAAAGTATCAGGTCAAAGAGAATATCCGCGAAGAGGGACCAGCCACACACAAGAAAAAAGCCGGCACACCCACAATGGGCGGCCTTATTATTCTTGCCGGAATAGTCATTCCGACTCTTCTCTGGGCGAACCTGACAAACTTCTACGTGCTTATGGTTTTAATGGTAACCGTTTGGCTTGGAGCGCTCGGATTTCTTGATGATTATCTCAAAGCGATCAAACGACAGCCCAAAGGACTTGTGGCGCGCAAGAAGCTCATCGGACAACTCATCCTCGGCACACTTTTCACAGTCGGGCTGTTTTATTTCGCGCCAGAAGGGTGGTACGATGGGGTCACCAGTATTCCATTCCTGAAAGATTACGTGCTGAACCTCGGTATACTCTTCGGACCGTTTGTCGTTCTTGTATTGACCGGCTCCTCGAATGCGGTCAATCTCACCGACGGACTCGACGGGCTTGCAATCGGTCTATGTGCTCTCTGCTTTATGGCATTCGGCGGACTGGTGTATGTCTCAGGACGGCTCGACTGGTCTCACTATCTGCAGATTCAGTATTTCCCCGGAAGCGGTGAACTTGCCATTTTCTGCGGCGCGGCTATTGGCTCAGCGTTGGGATTTCTCTGGTTTAATTCGCATCCTGCCCAGGTTTTCATGGGTGACACTGGCTCGCTGGCCCTTGGCGGCGCACTGGGCGCAATAGCAATTCTGGTTAAAAAAGAACTGCTGTTGGTAATTGTCGGAGGTGTCTTCGTGGTCACGGCTCTGTCGGTTATCATTCAGATTTTATCATATCGCTATCGCGGTGGAAAACGGGTTTTCAAAATGGCACCGCTCCATCATCATTTTGAACTCTCGGGCTGGCATGAATCAAAAGTAGTTATCCGGTTTTGGATAGTCGGCGCAATGTGCGCCTTGTTGACCTTGGCAACATTGAAGGTACGATGACCCTCGAAGAACGCATACTCGGACGAAATATCGGCATCATTGGGATGGCCCGCTCCGGCATGGCTGTTGCCCGGCTGGCTCTTCGCCGCGGCGGGAAACCATATGTCTCTGATTCCGCTCTTGAGTCAAAGGTTCTGTCTCAGACTGTTGAACTAACCAAGCTCGGCATTTCGTATGAAACGGGCGGCCACACCGAGCGGCTACTTCAGAGCGACTACATTATCGTCTCGCCGGGAGTACCTCTGTCACTTGAGATTTTACAGCAGGCCCGCACCAGAGGCATCCCGGTCTTTTCAGAACTTGAGTTTGGCTCGTGGGTCTGTCGCGGTAAAATAATTGCCATAACCGGCACAAACGGCAAAACCACCACGACCACACTCATCGGCGATATACTCAAAGCCGCCGGACACGAAGCTTTTATCTGCGGGAATATCGGGTTGCCGCTTTCCGAAATCGCCGACCAGATTAACGACAACGCATATGCGGTCGTTGAAGCCTCGAGCTTTCAACTTGAAACTATAGCCGATTTCAAACCCCATGTCGCGCTCCTGCTCAATCTTACTTCGGATCATCTGGACTGGCATGGCGGCTTTGAAAACTACAAAAAGGCAAAATACCGAATCACAGAAAACCAGAACGCAGACAACTATTTTATTGTCAATAAAGGGGACGCCGAAATATCATCCGACAACCCGGCCAGTTCGGCTCGGAAAATCTACTTCTCGACCGTTCCTTTAATCGAGTCAGACATTGTCGTGCGCGATGGCTCGCTCTGTGTTAAAAAAGACGGCCAGCTCGTCCAAGTCCTGAGCGCCAAAGACATTCTCATCCCTGGCCCGCACAATTTGCAGAATGCCGCCGCCGCCCTGGCGGTCGGAGTCGCGCTTGGGCTTTCGCTTTCAACCGTGGCACTCGTTCTCAAAAGATTCCCCGGTGTGGAGCATAGACTTGAACGGGCCGGAAGGGTCGCGGGGGTCAATTTTATCAATGATTCCAAAGCGACCAATGTCGATTCGGTTTGTTACGCGCTCAAATCAGTCGAGCAACCGATTGTTCTTATTTGCGGTGGACGCGACAAGGGGGGGAGCTACGCTCCTATGATAGAGGCCGGTAGGGGCAAAGTAAAAGGGCTGATCGCGATAGGCGAAGCTAAAGAAAAGATATTTGTGGCGCTCGCCAAATCATTCTCAACACAGTTTGCCAGCTCATTGGAAGAAGCCGTCATCACAGCCTTTGAATTGGCTATGCCCGGCGATACGGTGCTTCTCTCGCCGGGCTGTTCCTCGTTTGATATGTTTGAAAATTTTGAACACCGTGGCCGTGCCTTCAAAGCGGCTGTCGCCGGACTTCGTAACGGAAAGAAGAGCAATGAAAAAATCTCCGGCTGAAACACGATTCGATGAGGGACTGCTCATTGCCTATTTGGGAGTACTCATTATCGGCATTGTCATGGTCTATTCGTCGTCATCGATTATAGCTGAAAGCCGTTATGGTTCGCATTTGTATTTTTTCAAAAGTCAATTCGTGTGGGCCTTGATGTCGCTTGGGGCGATATTTCTAATTCTTAAACTCGATTTGCAACGACTCGCAATCTATTCAGTCCCCGCATTACTGCTCACCATGATCGCCTTGCTTGCGGTGTTTGTCATGCCTGCGCGAAACGAAGCCCAGCGCTGGCTCATGCTTGGCCCGCTCACAGTGCAGCCATCTGAGTTTTTCAAGTTTCTGCTTATCGTGTTTCTGGCGTTCTCGTTGTCGAATCCCAAAAGAAATATTGCCGATGTCAGACAGCTTATCATGCCCTATGCCCCGATTATCGGTGTCGGGCTGGGGCTAATATTGCTTCAGCCAAACCTCGGTACGGTTTTAGTGGCGGGTATAACCGCGCTCGGCATCTTCTTTCTCGCCGGAGCGCGCATTCGTCACCTGCTGACAGCCGGTCTGCCGCTGGTTGGAACTGCACTGCTGGTGATATTTGTCATCGGTTACAAAAAAGCGCGTGTCATGAGCCATTTGGCCGCTGTCTCTGATCCGCTTACGGGGAGCTATCAGGTAAAACAGTCGGCATTGACACTCGGCGCAGGCGGGCTAATGGGGACGGGACTTGGCGAAGGAACCCAAAAGCTCTGGTTTCTGCCGTATCCTTATACTGATTTTATATTCGCCGCTGCCGGACAGGAAATTGGTTTTGTTGGTTTACTTGTGGTACTTGGCGCGCTTCTCTACATATATCGCGGCTGTAAAATTGCCGCGGGACAGCCGGATAAATTTGGATTCCTTCTCGCCGCAGGCTTGACATGGTCGCTCTTTGTAAACATTGCCATTAATATCGGTATGGTGACTGCCATCCTGCCAGTAACCGGAATTGCGTTGCCCTTTATCTCGTATGGCGGGTCGTCGCTTTTAGTTTCAAGCGCGGCCATTGGCGTATTGCTCAATCTCTCTCGTAGGGTTACAGTTCGATGAACCCTACCAATCGTCCACTCAAATTGATTTTTGCCGGAGGAGGCACCGGCGGCCATCTTTATCCTGCGATAGCTATAGCTGATCGCATAAAGGAAATGCTCCAAGGTCATCAATCGGTCGACATTCTTTTTGTCGGGACAAAACGCGGGATCGAATATCGCATCAAAGACAATCTCGGCTACCCACTGCATCTCATCAATGTTCGCGGCTTGGTGCGGTCGCTCACCCTAAAGAATCTGCTCGTTCCGTTCCTCTTTATCGGAGCCTTGATCAAAGCGGGAGCGCTCATGAAACAGTTTTCTCCAGATATCGTCATCGGCACCGGGGGATATGTCTCCCTCCCTGTTCTTAGAGCGGCTGTTTCAAAAAAAATCAAGACTGTCATTCAGGAACAAAATTCGTTCCCGGGTATAGCCACCCGTCAGCTTGCCGCTCATGCCGAGTGCGTCTATTTGGGATTTGCCGAAGCCAAAAGCATGCTTTCAGATTCGTCACACACCGTCTTCACAGGCAATCCCGTACGCAGCACGATTTCTCAGGGGGACCGAGCCGATGCAATCAAAGCATTCAAGCTGGATCCACAGAAGAAGACAATCCTTATTCTCGGCGGCTCACAGGGGGCCCGAGCTATCAACAACGCAATTTTACACAGTTCAAAAACTCATGCTATTAACAACAACTATCAGTTGTTGTGGCAAACTGGAAAAAGGGACTACTCGGATGTAGTCGCCACTGCGGGTGAAGCCGTTGGGATTCACGCCCTTTTCCCATTTGAAAACCGTATGCCGCTCGTCTATGCCGCGGCTGATCTAGTTATCGCTCGCGCCGGAGCGCTCACACTGGCCGAGCTCGAGGCCTGCGAACTGCCGGCCATTCTCATCCCGTACCCCTATGCGGCAGGCGACCATCAGAGGAAGAACGCGATTGCGTTCGTGGAACGAGGATGCGCTGAGGTTATCGAAGAATCCGAGCTTGAGTGTGATGATCTGCTCAGCCGCGCTGTTGCTTTACTCGAATCAGATCGCGCTCAGAAAATGAAAGCGGCACTACATCTGAGCAATCAAAATAGACGTCCTGCGGTCGATCTTATAGCCGAGGATATTTTGTCACGAATCGAAACTACGTCACGTCGACAGGTTGTAACCGGAGGAGCGAATTGAAAATTGAAACAGCCCCACACACGACACTCAAACCCTTTGCTTGTGATACACTTATGTTCGGCAAGATAAAGAAACTCTACTTCGTGGGAATTGGCGGAGCCGGTATGTCAGGTATCGCCGAGATTTTGCACAACCTCGGATACACCGTTTCCGGATCTGACAGCATGCCGAGTGAAGTAACCGAATATCTTGCAAAGCTTGGCTTAACTGTCTATGCCGACCATCGTTCCGCTAATGTGAGCGATGTCGATGTCGTGGTCATTTCGTCCGCCGTCGGCGAGAACAATCCCGAAGTGATCGAGGCCCGTCGACGCGGCATTCCTGTTATCAAAAGGGCTGAAATGCTCGGCGAACTGATGCGACTTAAATTCTCCATCGGAATCGCAGGCACACACGGGAAGACAACAACAACATCGATGATAGGCCGTATCCTTCGCGAAGCCCGCCTCAATCCAACTCTCATTGTGGGCGGAATTGTGGCTGAACTTGGCACTGGCGCAACATTAGGTTCGGGCGACTATCTTGTCGCCGAAGCCGATGAATACGATCGCTCGTTTCTGGCAATGTTTCCTTCGATGGCCGTAGTCCTGAATGTCGAAGCCGATCATCTGGATTGCTATCGCGACCTCGACGACCTTAAAGAAGCCTTTTTGACATATATCAACCGCGTCCCATTTTACGGCTCGGCAATTATCTCCGCCGACGATCCGGCTCTGGGGGCTATCAGGTCGCGGATAAGCCGCCCGCACAAGTCATTTGGATTTTCAGTTGATGCCGATTTCCACGCGGTCGATATAAAAATTGAATCAGAGCGAAGTACATTCTCGGTCTACCAGGGTGGTGATTTGCTTGGTGAGATAATTCTCCGAGTTCCCGGGCGACATAACATTGCCAATGCTTTAGCGGCGACCGCGACAGCGGTGGAACTTGGCGTATCATTTCCGACAATTGCCGATGCCTTGCGCGGATTTACCGGGGTAGGACGGCGTTTTGAGCGAATAGGCGAAGTAAAAAATGTGCTGGTGATAGATGATTATGCCCATCACCCCACAGAAATTCATGCCACTCTCAGTACGGCAAAAGAAACTTTGGGCAGGCGGGTTATCGCTGTCTTTCAGCCGCACCTGTATAGCCGCACAAGAGATTTCGCGGCTGATTTTGCCCGGCAGCTTGCCATCGCCGACAAGACAATTTTGACTGATATCTACCCGGCGCGTGAACTGCCGATTCCGGGAGTGACATCGGAACTTATCCGTGACGAAGCCAAAAAGCTGGGACTTGGTGATTTTGTCTGTGTCGGGACAAAAGAAAACGCCATAACAGAAATCGCGCGAATTGTAAGGCCGGGCGATGCTATTTTAATAATCGGCGCCGGTTCAATTACTCACATCAAACACCCCGTGTTGGAGAAACTCCGCGAGATACTCTAATATGACTTTCGGCAGGATTTTGAAATTCATTGTTGTTGGACTCACACTGGCCGGACTTGCGCTCATCGGGCTTATTCATTTCACGGAAATTGCCACACTCAAAGCTGTAACTTTGGATGATGAGCCGCTGCTTGACTGGTCAAACCGCTTTTCGCTGTCACATGATAAAATGCTTCTCCAACAGCCGCTTGATGAAATGGCGAAAGAAATCATGAGCCGCAAAGGAGTCGTAAAGGTAGATATTGACTACATTCTTCCTTCCAAACTTCAAATCAGGACTAATGAGTTTACTTCTTTGTCGCTGGTCGTCGATAAAGTGAGCGGTGTCATGCGCGGTGTAACCGCCGAAGGGCGAGTTGTAAAATTGTCAGAGTCATTCTCCGATTGGGATCAGCCGGTAATGACCAACGTCCTTTCCGGAACGCTCTATCGCTACTGCGAGGATAGCCGCGTTCGAATGGTTATTCCGCAACTGCTCAAACTTGAGCAGGAGAATTCGAGTATCTACAGAGATATTTCTGAAATAGACTTTGGGTCTTCTGAGATGCTCCAGGTGAAATTTGCGTCGTTTCCGGTCAGGGTCAAAGTCATCGAGACCGAGTTCTATTCACAGATAGTTTCCTTTTCAAATTTTATGGAGCAGTTTACACCCCCAACAGACAGCACTGTTGCTTATGATGCCCGCTTTGAGGGAATCGTTATCAGAGTCGCCCAGGACACGATTCCCGATACGACCAAAGAAAGCTTTGCTGCTTTTGAAATAATTGATAGTATTGCTGATTCGACCGTCATCGTGGCAGCAGCAACTATACCCGCAGTCTCAAACGCCAAAATTACTCCAACACACGCAAAAAAAACTTCCAATAAACCGATTTCAAAAACGCCCAAGAAGAAAACAAACAGCAGAAAAACATTGGAAGGAAACCGCGGATAAATATGGCCGGTGAGAGCATGGTTGCCGCACTCGATATCGGCACATCAAAAATTGTCTGCATAATCGGAGAGCGAGACTCGTGCGGCGGCATCTTTGTTATTGGACACGGCCATGCTCCGGTCGACGGTCTCAAACGCGGTATGGTAGTGGATATGGATAAGACAGTGAAATCAATTCGAAAAGCAATCGACGATGCCCAGCTTGTCTCTGGCACCGAGATCGACCGTGTGACCGTCGGTATCGCCGGAGAACATATCCGTTCCATAGACAGCCACGGGGTGGTTGCAATTGGACGAAGCGATCATGAGATCACAAGCCTTGATATGACACGGGCAATTGAAGCCGCACGTACCATTGCTATCCCGGTAGACCGTGAGATTATCCATGTAATTCCGCAGGATTACTCAGTCGACGATCAGACGAATATCAAAGACCCGGTCGGAATGTCTGGTGTCCGGCTTGAAGTCCAAGCCCATATCGTCACCGCTTCTGTGACATCGGCCAAGAATATTTTTCGCGCTCTTGAGCGAAGTCGACTTGGGATTGATCACATGGTTTTGGAATCTCTGGCGCTCTCAGAGTTTGTGCTGACCGAACGCGAGACCGAAACCGGCAGTGTGTCAGTAGATATCGGCGGAGAGATTACCGATGTCTCGCTTTTTTATGACAATGCCATTCGCCACACAGCCGTCATACCTGTCGGCGGGAGACATGTCACCAATGATATTGCAATCGGGCTCAAAATGACGATTGATCAGGCTGAAGAACTAAAAATCGCTCATGGCGCCGCGCTGGCTTCGCTCGTCGATCCTGCTGATATGATTCATATCCCAGGCATCGCGGGACGGTCAATGCGGGAGCTTTCCCGAAATGTACTTGCCTCAATATGTGAACCGCGAATGGAAGAAATTCTTGCCCTTGTCGGGCGGGAGATAAAGAAGGAAGCTCGCAACAAGTCCCTCACTGGTGGATTGGTTCTTACCGGCGGAGGGTCGCTTCTGCCTGGGACACTTGAACTGGCCGAGCAAATGTTCTCCATGCCGGTTCGACGCGGCGTAATACGCGGTATAGAGCATACACCGGATGAGTTGAATTCGGTGCGTTATGCCACCGTCCATGCTCTGATGCAGTATGGATTTAAACACGAAGCAAAAGACCAGCATCGAGGTAGTATGAAATCTTGGATTAGAAAAATGGAAAATTGGATCACTAAACAGTTTTAACCACGAGCGTTTAAGGAGAAGGTGAGATGGCGGTTCAAAAACATCAATTCAATTTCGCAGCCGATTATGTCGGCTATGCCAGCATCAAAGTCAGCGGCGTTGGCGGAGGCGGAGGGAACGCAATCAATCGCATGATTGCATCGGGATTAAAAGGGGTGGAGTTTATAGCGATCAACACCGACGCCCAGGTACTTGATCAGAGTATGGCCGAGAAGCGCATTCAGATCGGCCGCGACACAACCAACGGACTTGGCGCCGGAGCAAATCCTGAAATCGGACGGCTCGCAATGGAAGAAAGCCGCCAGGAAGTCCGCGAAGCGATTGGCAAACCAAACCTTGTATTCATCACTGCCGGTATGGGTGGCGGAACAGGAACAGGAGCCGCGCCGGTAGTTGCTGAAATTGCTAAAGCATCAGGCGCGCTGACTGTCGCTATTGTGACAAAACCATTCCGATTTGAAGGAAAGAAAAGAATTGACCGCGCCGGCGCAGGATTGGCTGAACTGAAGTCAAAAGTGGATACCCTGATAATAATCCCCAACGAACGTCTGCTTGAGATTGTTGACAGGAAGACCACATTGTCTGACGCCTTCGCGACAGCCGACGATGTTCTGCATCAGGCTACAAAAGGTATCTCGGATCTTATCACAATCCCCGGTCTTATCAATTGCGACTTTGCCGATGTACGCACAGTCATGCTTGAGATGGGCGAAGCTATCATGGGCACCGGAGCGGGCGAAGGAGACGAAAAGGCAGTAGATGCCGCCCGTTTGGCAATAAGCTCACCGTTGCTTGAGAAAGTGTCCATTAGCGGCGCGCAGGGTGTCCTTATTAATGTTACCGGCGGTGAGGATATGACCCTCTTTGATGTCAACACTGCGACATCACTGATTTATGAAGCCGCAGGCGCTGATGCCAATATCATTTTTGGGGCCGTTATCGATCCCAATATGAACAACCAAATGCGGGTGACGGTAATAGCGACCGGGCTGGGAGCCGATGACAAACCGGCTATTATTGCCGCGGTCGATACAAAGTCAAAGGATGGCGCTTCTGCCAAGGCCATTACACTTTTCCCAACCGAGGCCATGACTGTGGGTAACTTCACAACGTCGGATGTACAAATGCCTGCAGAAGTCAAAAATGATCAGTCGGGGGAGACAGCCGCAGTTGCCAGCCACGAAAATGGCGGTTATAACCGTCTGAATGGAAACGGCAACCGCCACCGCCACCGCGTTCCGATATTCGCCGAGGATGACCGCACAATCCCTGCCTATATCAGAAGATTGGATGACAACAACCGATAAAGAAGACGCTCATCGACTATGCGATGAGATCCGACAGATAAAAAATATAGAGCACCGCTAAAGACGCTCTATTGTTTTGGTTCCTCAACCTAACCGCCGGCTTAACTACCCTGCCGGCGGTTTATTATTTTGTCCAACTCATCTTTTTACGTGGCTGGTGTACGTCCCCGTGCACCAGCCACGTACCATACTCCGCCGTGGCGGACGGTGTGATCGTACTCGTTGTGTGGTATCGGGCGCCCTCGCGCCCGATACTCTAATTTAGCTGTCAGGCGAGGGCGCCTGACAGCACTTCTAAGGGAAAAATAAGAAGATGTTTGCTTTAATACTATCACATCTTTAAAGTGATCCATTTGCTCATATTTTATTGGGAGTGAAAAAACCACCGCGTTTCTGCGATGGTTTCTCAATAGTCAATGTCATGCAGTCAAACTGCGTCAGGACAGATTCAAATCAGCATATTTGCTGAGAGGTCTGTATTCTACTAAGCCGCGGCAGATTTTGTGCGCTTGGCGTTCGAATTCTTGATAACCTTACCCGCTTTGAGGCACGAGGTACAGACACGAATTCGTTTCGGTACACCGTTTATATAGGCGCGAACTTCCTGTAGGTTCGGCAACCAACGGCGGCTGGTCAGGTTATGAGCGTGAGAGACATTATGACCGAAAGTCGTCTTCTTACCGCATAATTCACACATTCTTGGCATAATTTCTTATAACTCCTTCTAAACAGACCGGAAGAATACCTTCCTTGTGACAATAAGGCAAGGAAATTTTATCGACATGGCAAGAGTTCAGAGCAGATGTGCTATTCCTCCCCCCAGTTTGACTAATCTTTGTTATTACCGTATAATAAGTTGGGTGGAAACGGGAGACTGTGCTAAAGTCGCATTTAGCAATCTTTTTTCCCTCTTGATGCCCGATACTGTATAACAAATTAGGAAACTGATGCTTGATTTAAAAATTATCCGTGAAAATCCCGAACTTGTCAAACAAGGTGTTCTCCGCAAAAACAGCAATTGCGATATAGACCAAATCCTGGCGATCGACGTCAAACGGCGCGGCATCCTCACCAAGGCCGACCAGCTCAAAGCCGAGCGCAATCGCGTTTCTGCAGAAATTGCCAAAAAGAAGAAGGCTGGCGAAACCACCGATGCCGATGTCGCAGCCATGCGGCACGTCGGCGACGACATAACCGCTCTTGACACAGAACTTCGGGACATCGAAGAACTCCTGCAGTCAACTCTTAGCTGGGTACCCAATTTGCCCCATGTGTCGGTCCCCGAAGGCGGCGAGGCCGCGAATGTCATTGTCCGCAATTGGGGTGAACCCGCCCCGACCACCTTCAAAGTACTTCCTCATTGGGAAATTGGCGAAAAACTCGGGATTCTCGATCTCGCCGGAGCGGCAAAAATCACCGGCTCGGGATTTTATGTCCTCAAAGGGATGGGGGCAAAACTCCAGCGTGCCCTTATCAATTATATGCTCGATCTGCATTCCGCCGATGGCTTTACCGAGGTCAATGTCCCGCATATTGTCAATGCTGACACCATGTACGGAACTGGCCAACTGCCAAAACTCGCCGATGATATGTACAAAACCGAAGGGGATAATCTCTACCTGATTCCTACAGCCGAGGTCCCAGTCACCAATCTCTATAAGCAGGAAATAATCAACGCCGACCAACTGCCCATCCGTATGGTTGCGTACACTCCCTGTTTCCGACGTGAAGCCGGCTCGGCTGGCAAAGACACCCGAGGAATGATCCGGGTGCATCAATTCGACAAGGTCGAACTGGTCAAAATTGTTCGTCCAGAAAACTCCTACGACGAACTTGAAACACTGGTCGCGCAGGCAGAGAAGATTTTGCAAGGCCTCAAACTTCCCTATCGTGTTCTGTTGCTCGCATCAGGGGATCTCTCATTCGCCGCCGCCAAATGCTATGACCTTGAACTCTGGTGTGCAGGAGTCGAGAAGTATTTGGAAATCTCCTCGGTTTCCAATTTTGAAGACTTCCAGAGCCGACGGATGAAATGCCGATTCCGCGATGAAAATAAAGAGATTCATCACCCCCATACACTCAACGGCTCAGGTGTGGCGTTGGCGCGCCTTATTCCTGCTATTTTGGAAAACTACCAGAATGGGGATGGAACTATCACTATCCCCGAGGTCCTTCGACCGTATATGCAGGGGGCGGAAAGAATTTCCTGATGCCCCCCGAACCGAAGACTTCTTCGACTACTTCAGACCTCTACATAGGGAAATCGACTCTCTTCAAGACTTTTCTCATGCTTGGAGTCGCCTTTATTTCCGCATTGTTTATATGGTATTCTTTTCGGCTCATCGAAGATCTCAAAGAAGATACCCGGGCTCAAGTCGAGCGATATGCCAAACTGTTCGAGCTTGCTATCAATTCGCCGACCTCGGGCGAAGAGTTGCAGTTTATTTTTGATGAAATAATTATCAAGGCGACATTTCCTATCATCGTCCTGGATAAAGACAACAATCCCATCCAATGGCGAAACGTTCCGGAACTGGACGACAGCGACACCACCCGTGCGACAATCGAACGACTTAACTCCATGGCCGCCGAGATGCGCCACGATAATCGTGTATTTCCCATCTTCTACGGCACCCTGCAGATAAACTCTCTCTGTTATGGCGATCCGGCTATTATTGGCAAACTCAAGCTCATGCCGTTTGTTGAGGTCGCCGTGGTTTTGGCGTTCATGATAGTAGGCATAATCGGATTTCAGAATATTCGTCGGAGCGAAGAGCGTCTTATCTGGGTTGGAATGGCCAAGGAAACGGCTCACCAACTCGGCACACCCATCTCCTCACTGCTTGGCTGGCTTGAGCTTATGAATAAGGAGAACCGTTCCGAGCTATCGCCGGAACAGATTGAATCATTGCTTGATAATACGGTCGAAAATATGAACATTGATGTCGACCGGCTTCAACGAGTTGCCAATCGATTCGGTAAAATCGGCTCCATACCGAAACTGCAGGAGTGTGATCTAAATGAGCTAATTCGTGAAACGGCCGAATATTATCGCAGGCGGCTCCCCTTTGAAGGGAAAGGGACACAAATTGATTTCAGGCCGGGTCTAATAGGCATGGTTATGCTGAACCCTGAGCTTTTTGGCTGGGTTTTAGAGAACTTGGTAAAGAACGGACTTCAGGCCGTGGACCCTAAAAGCGGGCGGATTTTTCTTGAAACTGCCATGACACAGGACAAAAAGGGTGTACAAATAAATATAATCGACAACGGGGGCGGGATATCGACTGCGGCATCGCGGAAGATTTTCCGACCCGGGTTTTCGACAAAAAAACGCAGCTGGGGAATGGGACTGACACTCGTCAAACGCATCGTGGAAGAGTATCATGTCGGACGTGTCAGACTTGCGCGTTCTCGACCCGGCGAAACTGTATTTGAAATCATTCTCCCGAATTCGGGCGAAATAAAGGAATAGCGAATGGCCGTTGCACAAGACAAGGGAAGAATTCTCTGGGTGGATGATGAAATAGACGCACTGAAACCGCACATTATCTTTCTCGAAGGCAAAGGATTCGAAGTCAAAGGCGTAATGTCCGGCGATGACGCTATCAAAGCTGTCCGCGATGAACTCTTTGACCTCGTATTGCTCGATGAAATGATGCCCGGAAAAGACGGCCTTACCACCCTCGAGGAAATCAAAGAGATTCGCCCGCACCTGCCCGTTGTCATGGTAACAAAATCGGAAGAAGAGAGCTTGATGGAGCAGGCGATAGGACAAAAGATCGACGACTATATCGTCAAACCGGTTGTGCCCTCTCAGGTCCTCTCTGTCATCAAACGAAGACTCGAGTCCAAAAAAATTATAGGCTCGTCATCAATGCGACGCTACATCACAGAAATAAATCGCTTCAATCAGCGCATGTATGGCGCAATGGAGCCGGAAGAGTGGCACGAAGCCGCTCGCACCATCGCCCAGTGGAATCTCGACCTCGATGAAAGCAATGATCAAGGTCTCAAGGAGACCCACGAGGGAACATCGAAAGAGTGGAATGTCGAGTTCACAAAATATATAGAAAGCCAGTATCCGCGCTGGCTCCAAAGCAACAAGCGGCCGCTCTTGTCATCGGATATCGTCAGCACATATGTTGTGCCTGAACTGAAGAAAAAAAAGAAGGTGCTCTTTGTTGTTGTCGATTGCATGCGTCTCGACCAGTGGATGCTTGTCGAACCACTGCTTGCAGACTTCTATAATATCCAGCGCAATTATTATTTCTCAATGCTTCCGACTGCCACACCCTTTGCCCGCAACGCCCTTTTTGCCGGTATTTTCCCCGATGATATCCACCGCCAGTATCCGGATAACTATGCCGTGCAGGACGAAGGATCGCTCAATCGCTTCGAGGATAGATTTCTCATAGACAATCTCGCTCGCAATGGACTCCGCTATGATCGACAACTGCGCTACCATAAAATATTCAACAATACCGAAGGCGAAGAGCTTGCAAAACGAGTCGCTGATCTCTTCGACAGCCCGGTTGTCGCGCTGGTCTTTAACTTTCTGGATATATTGGCGCATGGCCGCTCAAATAATGTTATTCTAAAAGAAATTGCCGGAACCGAATCGGCCTTCCGTACCCTCATGCGAACATGGTTTGTACATTCTCCACTCTTTGCAATTTTGAAATCTTTCGCCGCACGGGACTTTACCATTGTGCTGACATCCGACCATGGCTCCGTACTATGCCGGAGAGGGACGATGGCGCATGGACGCCGTTCGACCTCCACCAATCTTCGCTATAAATACGGCGACAATCTGAACTCTGATCCCAAGGATTCCATTCTTGTGAAAAAACCCGAGCAGTGGCGTCTGCCATCGTTTACCTTGGCGACGACCTATATCATCGCAAAAGAAGACTTTTATTTTGTTTACCCTAATAACTACAATGAGATGGTCAGGCAGTTTCAGAATTCGTTCCAGCATGGCGGCATCTCGCTCGAAGAGATGGTTGTTCCGGTTGCTGTCATGACTCCCAAGTGATAACGTTCTATGAAAGCACTGGAGATTATCTCTCATTCTGAGAGCGAGACCAAATCACTTGCCCAAAAACTCGCGGCTACATTTCCCGAAGGGGAAGTTCTGGTGCTGAGAGGCGCACTCGGCTCAGGCAAGACAACATTTGTCAAAGGGCTTGCGATAGCTCGCGGAATCGAAGAAGCGACGGTCAGTTCCCCCACCTATACTGTTGTGAACGAATATCCTTCCGAGCGTCCTATCTTCCATTTCGACCTCTACAGAATTAATGACCCGACTGAACTATATGAAATCGGCTGGGACGACTATATCGGCCGGACCGGCTTGACTGTTGTCGAATGGGGCGAAAAGGCGCAGGACAAACTTCCAAGTCAATACTATCTTATCGATTTCTCAATTGTGGGCGAGACCGAACGAAAAATAGTCATCACCCGGATTGGGTCATGAATCATTTCGACGAAAAATATCAAAACGTCCTCGCCATTGACAGTTCGGGCCAAAAACTCAAACTCGCCCTGAGTTTTGGAAGCGACCGCTCGGTGCAGTCAACTGCCGAAGACGAGCGGACACATGGCCAGGTAATCATGAAAAAAATTCAGGAACTGCTTGAATCAAGCGGGTTGGATAGAACAGCCATCAACGCCCTCGCTGTCTCAATTGGACCCGGCTCTTTTACGGGTTTGAGAATCGGCCTTGCCGCTGCCAAAGGGATCGCAGTCGCCCTCGATATTCCGATTGTTGCCGTAAGTGTTTTTGAGATTGCCGCAATGAAGACTCGTTCCATCACCGACCGGCTCTGGGCAATTGTGAAAATAACCCGCGATGAGTTTATTATGGCACCGATGTCCAAGGGCAAGGCCGAGATGCTCTCCATTCAGGTCGTGAAATTGCCTGACTTAGCCTCATCTATTGGAACCGAGCTGGCCATAGGAATCGGGTTTTCTTTGAAAGATGTGTTATCGGATCATCAAATCTGCCCCGGTTTCGATGAACTCGACAATAACGCATCCGAGTTGCTCTATCTTGGGCGGGAAAAACTCGAAACAGAAGACTTCGCCGATATCGCTTCGATTCAGCCGCTTTATATACAAAAATCATCTGCGGAAATTCGCTATGAACAGCGCCAGCAAAGACAATGAACACGCTGTCTCAATTCGCGGCATGGTTGAAGCCGATATCTCAACCGTTGCAAAATTGGAACGTGAAATATTCTCCGATGCCTGGCCCGAACAATCATTTCATGAAATATCCGAAGATTCCGACTGGGGGGGGCTGGTGGCCGAAGCCGATGGCTCAATTGTCGCCTATGCCTGCTATCTTATTGTGCTGGATGAGTTACATCTCGCCAATATCGCCGTAAGCGCCGCCTTCCGTCGGAAATCAGTTGCAAAACATCTGCTGGAGCATATCTTATCTATGGCCCGTGAGCATAAATGCGAGACTATAATTTTGGAAGTTCGTCCTTCGAATACAGATGCCCAGCTCTTCTATGAAAAGTATGGATTTTCGCTCCTCTACCGCCGTCCAAAATATTACCACAACCCTATTGAGGATGCATTGGTGATGACTCGAACACTTGAATATCCCGGCAGAGAGCGCTGACCATGGAATGGTTCCGCAAAACAAAATCTGGTCTGCCGGATCAGGAAAAGATGAATATTCCGGAAGGGCTCTGGAGTAAATGTCTTTCATGCGGCGAAATTGTATACAGCAAAAAAATGGAGCAGCTTCTGTGGGTTTGTCCAAGCTGCAATTATCATTTCCGCATTCCAAGCCAGAAATATATTTCGATTCTGCTTGATGACGGTCATCTCGATGAATTTGATACCAATTTACATTCGGGTGATCCGCTCAAATTCAAAGATTCAAAACGATATCCTGACCGTCTCAAAGAAGCCAATGAAAAAGCAGGAGGAACCGAGGGTCTGATAACCGGCTTGGCCGGCATGGGTGGTATGCCAATTTCATTCGCCATTATGGATTTTGCCTTCATCGGCGGCTCGATGGGTTCTGTTGTAGGTGAGAAAGTAGCGCGCACTATCGAACGCGCTATCAAACACAATGTCCCGCTCATTATTGTCTCCTGTTCAGGCGGAGCGCGAATGCAGGAAGGAATTCTCTCGCTCATGCAAATGGCCAAGACCTCCGGCCTGCTCTCTATTCTCGCCAAACAGCATCTGCCGTATATCTCAGTGCTGACCAACCCGACCACTGCCGGTGTCATGGCCTCATTTGCGTCGCTGGGAGATGTCACTATCGCCGAGCCGAAAGCATTGCTTGGCTTTGCCGGTGCCCGGGTTATTCAGCAGACAATAGGGCAAGATTTACCCGAGGGCTTTCAGTCGTCGGAATTCTTCATGGAAAAGGGTTTTCTGGATAAAATCGTCGAACGCAAAGAACTTCGAGATACGATTATCCGCCTCCTCAACTACATGAGGAAACCCTTATGATGAACTATTACACCACGTACTCAGCGGCTGAAAGATTTATTTTCTCGCGAGAATTTTTTGGAATGAAGCTCGGACTGGAGAATATACAGGATTTTTTGGCGACCCTTGGCAATCCGCAGTCGAAATATAAGACGGTGCATATTGGCGGAACCAACGGCAAAGGCTCAACATCAGCGATGCTTGCCTCTATCTGTCGCTCCGCCGGATACAAAACCGGGCTGTATACATCTCCCCACCTTGTTAATTTTCGCGAACGAATCCAAATCGATGGAAAATATATCCCGGCGCAGACTGTGCTTGCTTTTGTAAACCGCCATCGCGCCCAACTTGTAAAAAAAAAGTCTCCTTCTTTGAATTAGTCACCGCGCTGGCTTTCGATCAATTCGCCAGACAGAAAGTCGATATTGCAATCATCGAAGTCGGACTTGGCGGGCGTCTCGATGCCACAAATGTGCTCCATCCCTTGCTGACCATTACAACCGACATCAGTTTTGACCACACCGACATCCTCGGCTCGACTTTGGCCCAGATTGCTTCGGAGAAAGCTGGCATTATTAAAGCCGAGGTGCCGCATTTGAGTGGGCTGGTTCCTGCTGAAGCCTCTGTAATTCTGAAGAAGAAAGCAAAACTGGTGGGTACAAAGTATCAGACAATTTCTTCGCGAGATTTCAAAGCCGACAAAACCAAGCTTTTACTCGATTACAGGTCAGATAACATGAAGATATCACATTTGGCTCCGTCACTGAAAGGGACGCATCAGCTTATCAACGCCGCTCTTGTAATCAAAGCCGCCTCGATACTTAATACGAATAGATTCCCTCTATCAAAACGAGCCATAATCCACGGGATCAAATCAACCGACTGGCCCGGGCGTTTTCAGATTGTGGAGAAGAAGGGCCAGCCTACCTTAATTTTGGATGTCTGTCATAACGTGGGCGGCTCGCGTGCTTTTGCCGATACATTCAGGAGAATGTTTCCGCATCGCAAAGCAGATATTATCGCCGGGTTTGTGAAGAAAAAAGAACATCAGAAAATGATCGACGAACTCGCCCCCGTTGCCGCACGGTTCACCCTTGTCCCGATGAAAACCCACCGAAGTGTCGAGCTGGCGGAGTTTATAAAAGAAATGGACTGGCATGGGGTCGAAATCATCCCTTCAGGATCACTCCGAAGCGCATTGGCGACGGCCAAAAAACGACAACTGTCTCCACAACAGACGATGCCCATCGCAATTATAGGATCGCATTATCTTGTAGGAGAATTCCTGGAGGGTTTCATACGGTCATGAGCGAACTCTCTAGAAAAAAAAAGGCGTTGCCAGTCAGGACTACAGCCAAATCGACGGCAACCAAACCTGCAAAAGAGACGACAATCAAAGCCGTTGCGACTCTTGAAAAAGAACTCGAAGAAAAAGTCCGGCTTCTCAGCGACACTAATCGCCAGTTGAAACGAAAAATATTTGACCTTTATACTGTCTTCGAAATCAGCCGAAATATTAATTCGGTCTTGGAATACCAAACACTGCTCGACAGTTTTATTTTCACCTGTCTGGGACAGGTCGGCGTGGCAAAAGGGGCTATCTTCTTGTCCCGAGAAGGGCATAAGGACAAATTCTTCCTTGCCAAGGCCAAAGGGTCAGGGGAATTCCCTGACACAGATGAGCATTTTGTTACGTCGTCGCGACTTACAGATTACTTAACCCGTCTCAACAGACCGATTCTGGTTGATGAATTGACAGGGGAACTGGTGACGCCATCTGAGCATTCCATTCTGAGCCGGTTTCCATCGGGTGTCATCGTTCCTCTCATTTACAAGAGTAAATTGAGCGGCATTTTTGCCATGGCTGACAAAATCTCCAGCGGTGTTTTCAGCACTGATGACCTCGAATTCCTTTCTGTTCTTGCCAATCAAATTGCCGTTGCAATCGAAAATGCGCTGCTCTTTGAAGGCGTCAACACGGCCACCCGTCTGCTTCGCGAAACCCAGCACCAACTGTTGCAGACTGAAAAACTTGCGGCTCTTGGAGAAATGTCGGCGCGGGTCGCCCATGAGGTCAACAATCCGCTCGGAATTATCCAGAATTATGTGCTCCTCATGCGGCGCACCAACGAGCGAAATGCCCAGGCTCAAATGTACGCCGATATCATCAGCGGCGAAATTGACCGGATAGCCCGGATCGTGCGTCAGCTTCTGCAAATGCACCGCCCTGAGGCAACTCAGTTTATGACATTAAACTTAACCGCCGAAGTCGACACTATTTTGAATTTGATGGAGCGTCCGCTCGCTATGGGACTTATCGAAACCATTCGCGCGTATAACGCTCAACCGGTTTATATAAAAGGTGATTCTGAACAGTTAAAACAGGTGTTCTTAAATTTGATTATTAATGCGCGCGATGCAATGCCCGATTCCGGCAAACTGACCGTCGGCATCGAAAGCGGCGAAGACAATATCACGCTGTCGTTTCAGGACACCGGAACAGGTATACCGCCTGAACTGGTCCCGCGAATATTTGAACCATTCTTTACCACCAAAGAGGCAAGCAAAGGGACGGGCTTGGGATTGTCTGTCTGCTATGGAATAATAAAAAACCACAACGGGTCGATAACATTCAGTAATATGAATTTCGGTGGACGCATCGATATTGTTCTTCCGCGAGTAAAGGAATAAGGCAGCGCTGATGGCTTCGTTTGAAAAAATCCTGATTATCGACGACGAAAAGGGGATGTGCGATTCCCTTTCCGTTCTCCTGCAGGGGGATGGTTATAAAGTCGAAACCTTTCAGGTTCCCTCCAAAGCAATCGAACGTATCCGAGCAGAAAAAGTCGACTTGGTCATAACCGATATTAAAATGCCCGACATGAGCGGGCTTGATATTTTGAAAGCCGTCAAAGAACAGGACGAAGGCATCCCTGTTATATTCATGACCGGCTATGGTTCGCTCGATACCGCAATCCATGCCGTCTCTCAGGGAGCGGATGATTATCTCTTAAAACCGGTTGAGTTTACTTACCTGCTCTTTGCAGTAAATAGAGCGTTGGACAAACGACGCAGTGAGCTTGCCCGATTTCGCCTTCTGGAAGAACTAAAGCTGTCCAACCTTATCCTCAATCGAAGAGTGGGGGAACTCAACGCGCTGTATGAGGCCGGCAAATCTATCGGGTCCTCGATTAATCTCAATGATTTGCTCCGTCAGATTGTCACCCTTGCCGCGACTGTCACCGAGGCGCAGATCGGCTCGATCATGCTCCTTGACGAGCGCAAAGAGTTTTTGAAAATCGCCGCGGCTATTGGACTTGAAAACGACATTATTCTTAACACCCGCCTGCCGATTGGGGCATCTATATCTGGATATGTCGCCAAAACGGGCGAGGCCCTCATGGTTGCCAATGTCGAAAATGATGACCGCTTTCGCCGTATGAATCGTGACAAGTACGGTGCCGCCTCGCTGCTGTGCACGCCTCTAAAGATTAAAAATAACGTTCTTGGCGTCATCAATATGGCCAATAAACAGGACGGTCAGCAATTCACCGACGATGACCTCCGTTTGCTTACAACTTTCGCATCCCAGGCCGCGGTTGCTGTAGACGATGCCTACGAATTCGAGAAGAGCCGCCGACGTCTGGTTGAATTTGAAATCCTTCAGGAAATGTCAAATGAACTTCCGGTCATGGATTCGCTGGTGCGTTTTCGGACAACACTTGTTGATAAGCTCCGTCGCGTGTTTCCAATTGACTACGCCGTTTGGTTCAGTTGGAATGCCGCGACCGGAATCCTCAGTCCCGATAGCTCAATCGGCGAAACAGATTTGCCACAAACCGATAGCGGCAAGATCGATATATCAAAAGCCCAGCGGAGTCAGATAAACTTGACACAATTGGAAATCGACTCGCTCGACCTGACCGATCTTCAGTCACTATCCGCTTTTATTGGCGAGAAAATATCCGAGCGCTCGCAGTATCCAAAGCCCGATCGCGCCTATATGGCCATTCCGACTCTTCGAAATGGAGAGCTTGCGTATCTATTCTATTTCGGTTCGGAAAGCGAGCGGACATACAGCGACGAAGACATGTCTCTGGCGCGGCTGGTAGTTTCTCAATCGGCGCTCCTATTTGAAAAAGAGAAGACACTTCTCAATGCGACCCGCCTTATCACCATGGGGAATATGATTTCTGAAATTTCACATGACCTACGTAAACCGCTCACCTCTTTCAGCGGCGGCCTCCAGATTCTGAAACAACGCTGGCCGGAGATTTGTGACAATTCCGATTTCTTTAAAACTGCTGAGGAAGAAGTTCATCGGATGAATGAGCTTGTCCGTGAGCTTGTTGACTTTTCCAATCCAAACAAATATGAGACGACTAAATTTGACCTCAGACATACTATTTCACGCTCCGCGGAACTTGTCGCGCCAGATCTCCGCAAGGGCAAGGTCAAGTTTGAAGCCGTATTCGATGACTCAAGTTGGGAGGTCATTGCCAATAAAAATCAAATTTTGGAGATGTTTCTCAATTTGTTTATTAATGCCATCGATGCCATGCCCAAAGGAGGCTCGCTGACCGTCGTGGGATGTCAGGAGCGGCCTGATCACAAAAAAGAGGATTATCTTGCGGTAAAAGTAATCGACACCGGTGTTGGCATCAAAAAAGAACACCTCTCACAGGTCTTCGACCGTTATTACACAACCAAAGAAACCGGCACCGGACTCGGACTTGTGGTCGTGGAGCGTATCATTTCTGCCCACAACGGCACCCTTAAAGTTGAATCATCTGAGGGAATAGGTACAACTTTTACCGTTTATTTCCCGCTCCAACATTAACATATTCGGTACTCCCACCTTCGTTTTCAGGCGCGCCCCCTCTTTATAATGCAGAATTTTGCCGAAAATCGGCAAATCTAAAGAAAAACGCCTTGATTTTATCCTAATATTGCCGATACTTAGCGGCAAGGCAGAACATAATATATGGCCAAACAAAAAATTAAGATACTCGTCATAGACGATGACCCCAAAATCGCTTGGCTCCTCTCCGAAGGGCTGTCCACATCATTTGAGTTTCTTTCAGCCCGTGATGGCATCGAAGGCATTCAAATGGTCTCAACCGAAAAGCCGGACCTGATACTTCTCGATATCAAAATGCCGGGCATGACAGGCCTTGAGGTTCTCGAAAAACTCAACCGCCAGGAAAATAGACCCGATGTTATAATGATCTCCGGCCATGGAGACACAAAATATGTGGTCGAATCGATGAAACTTGGAGCGGCGGAATTCATCCCGAAACCGTTCGATGTCAAGGAAGTCGAAATACACCTCAACGTCGCACTTGACCGCATACGCATGAAAAGCGAAATCGGACAGCTCAAAAAAGAACTCCAATCGCGCACTAATTACAACGGATTTATCGGTGATTCCGAGCCGATGACCCGAGTGAAGAGTATCATCGAACAGGTTGCAGATTCCGAACTGACGGTCCTGATTCGCGGCGAATCGGGCACAGGTAAGGAAATTGCCGCTCGGTCACTCCATGAGCTTTCATCGCGTCGTGACCAGGAATTTGTCAAAGTCAACTGCGCCGCAATTCCAAGAGATTTGCTTGAAGCGGAACTCTTCGGATATGAAAAAGGAGCCTTCACCGGCGCCCACAAGAACAAGCAGGGACGTTTTGAGCTTGCCAACAAAGGGACCATCTTCCTCGATGAAATCGGCGATATGCCTATGGAACTGCAATCCAAACTCCTCCAGGTCCTTGAACAACAGGAATTTGTTCGGGTTGGCGGGATACACAATATCCATGTCGATGTCCGGATTATATGCGCGACAAACAGGAATCTGGAGCTTGCCATAAAAGAGCAGGGCTTCCGCGATGATTTATTCTACCGTCTAAATGAGATCACCCTCTTTCTCCCGCCGCTCCGGCAGCGACCCGAGGATATTCCTTTTCTTGTCAACCATTTCATCAAGAAGTACAACAAGCAGTACGAAAAAGAATATCCCGCCGTCTCAAATGATACAATACAGCACCTCGTCTCATTCCGCTGGCCCGGAAATGTGCGTCAGTTGGAAAATATGATAAAACAGGTAGTCGTGCGTGGAGACGAAGCGATAATTATCGAACTAATAGAATTAGCCGGAGCCGGTCTTCATTCCATGCCGATTTATGCGGATGTTCGCCAGCCAGTCCATGTCTATGCAGCAGATGGCAATGCCGCCACCGAAGTACGCGGCGATGACTATTCGCTGAAAAATCGGGTCGGAAAGACAATCGCCAACGAAGAAAGAAAACTTATCGCTGAAGTTCTAAATAAGACTAACTGGAACCGGCGTAAAGCCGCCGATTTGCTCGATATTAGCTATCGTTCTCTCCTCTATAAGATCAAAGATTACAACCTCAATTCCACCAAGTAACAAGTCAGCATCCTCAAGACCTGATTTAAGTTACATTATTTCACCACGTTCATAGTGCAAAAATAGCGCAATGTTTTGCGTGACTGACCAGTTTGCTGGCCAGTTTTCGTAATTCTTGCCGCCTAAAGACTAGCCTAACTCTTTGAAATAAAACAAAATGGGCGGATATCATCATGCTCTTGCTCCTTGACATGGGAAAGCTTTTCTGGTAAAACATCCTTTCAAAAAATCGGAATAAGAATTGCTTTATGTCTTGTCAGATAGCTCAGGAAACCAAGGATTACGATTTGGAAACAAAAAGCACATTACCAATAGAAGCCGCCTCTGATCTCGGCCTTCAGAACTTTCTGGAGAAAGCCACAATAGAACTGAAGCGAGCCGAGCGATACCGGGTTTTTGTCTCGCTTGTTGTCTTTGATCTCGAAGCAATTTGCCAGAAAGCGGAGCTTTCCGTGTTGGATCTTTGTCAGGATCTATATCAGATCGTCCGTCAAAACGCCCGTGCGTGTGACCATGTTACCCTTGTCGATGAGTCATCTCTGACAATCCTCTTTCCCGAGACTCCACGTCAAGGTGCCGAAACGGCAGGGAAAAGACTTGGTGAACTTATAAGCCAGCATATCGCATCCAAGTCCGGCCAGAGCACAGGTGAATTGATTTCGCTGGAAATGGCATCGTATCCCGATGCCGCAGGAGCAAAGACACTTTCAGAATATTTGCATGACATGGCGCTTCGACATAGAAATTAATCGACGAAATTATCTACCCTCGTTGTTTTTACTTCCATTCCCTAAAGACTGTCCACCCCCTCCGGACAGTCTTTTTTTGTGTGATAACTTTTTTCTTAGTATCTGATAGCGCTGGGAAGCCCGTCCGCTGACGCGGCAATCACATGTTTATAGTCTGTGCTGTCAGGCGCCCTCGCCCGACAGTCATGTAGCGCGAGTCATTCTTATGCCCCGCGGGTCTTTATTATCCTTGTTGGCGAGAATCACACCGTCCCCACGAATGTCGGGACTGCGGTTCAGCGATTCTGTATTCTATATTATCCTAGCGCCTGCCCGCTGAGGGAATTTGTTTTGATCTTCGTGCGGGACGTCCCTGTCGCGCACCAATATTCGAATCACACCGTCCGCCGCGGCGGAGTGTGGTACAAGATTAGAGAGAAGATGGACCCCAGCTTCCCCGCCACAGCGGGCAGGCGCTAGGGTGACATCGAAATGAGGATGGCATTGCCAACACTGTCGTTGCGAGGAGCGACTTCCAAGGAGCGACCCTCCACAAGGAGCGACCCTCCACGGCGGGTCCGCCGCGGCGGACGGCAATCTCAGTTCGTCTTTTGGTCTCATACTGGATACTCATGAAACAGAATATGACGTTGCCAACATACAGAGAGACTCGCGCTGTGTATCGCCTTCGGTTTCACTCTGCGGGATAAAGATACCCCTCAAGTTCTCGCGCCATCGCGCGGCATTCCTCAAGCGACGTGATTCCTATCCCGTACTTTCCATCCCAGAATCTCTTCACCGTCGAATAAAAGAGCAGGTCAAGAGCGCGTGTTTCAACAAAATATCCCATGCTCACCGCCTGCCATACAGTAATGATTGGAGTCATCGTCAGGCGGTTATGCCATGCAATATAGCGCACCACAGCCTGCACGGACTCTTTCCCAAAAAGGCGTTTTAGGTCATGGTATGATTTTATGTCAGAAAGCTCGATAGTATCGCTCATTGCAGTGTGATCTGTGGTAATAAGACAAACACCCAAGTCCTAAGCGGCGTACGGACTTATGGTCTGTTCGCGAGAGAATGCCAGAGATACCAGGCCGCAGTCGTTCGATGCGGACGCCATTTATCGCTCAGGGCAATAAGCTCATCGACTGTCGCCTCGACTTCATAGAGTCTTTGAACCGAGCGCTTGATGCCCAAATCATTGATGGGAAAAACATCGGGACGGTGAAGCACAAACATGAGATACATCTGCGCACTCCACGGCCCAAGCCCTTTGACCTGGGTGATGGCTTCGGTTATTTCTTCGTCCGTCATTTTAGAAAAACGATAGATCCGAAGTTCTTTGGATGCTATCTTTTCTATCAACGCTCGAACCGCGATTATTTTTGCAGTCGACAGGCCGGCTTCGCGCAGTGTCGTGTCTGCAATCCTGTCGACAAACTCTGGAGTGAGCGGTTTTCCATTGTTGAGCGCGCGAAGTCTGTTAAAAATAGACTCAGCCGCTTTGCCGGACAATTGTTGTCCGGTGATGATTTTGACAATGGCGTCGAACCCGCCGCGTTTCTTTTTGAATGTGAGCGGCGGCAGTTCTTTAATGATTCTGCGAAGCACCGCATCTTTCTTCGAGAGGTAAATCAGACAGTCTGAATATATCATTTATTTCAACTTGATTTTACGTTTCGGTTCTCAGTTAGTAATTCTAATATATCCGTACTTGCTAGTTGGCTCGTCTTAAAAAGTTTGACGCGGCCAGAAAGTCCGGACTTAATGTTGGCAGGTGAGTATAACTCCTCGGAAGCCTTTTTGTGATCTTCATCATTAACAATGACATTTAGACTTACGCGCAAGTTAGGAGCAACTTGGAGGATATTTCGAAAGCGATCATTTATTGCTTTGTTGAATGTAGAAATTGAAGTAGCGACCTCAATAGCCGCAATCATTGTGTGGTCTTGCAATGCAATCAAATCTATTTCTCTAATCACCTTAAAAGCCTTTGGTGGTAACCCAAGTTCCAACCCACTTAAAGTTAAGCTTAATGCTCTGAGAATCGGCGATTTGCGTTGCTCAGTCATTCCGACGTGCGTGTCCAATCCCTTCTTCTTGAACCGAACGGCCAAATTCTCGATTATGGAATTGTGGTCGCGCATTGGCGTGAGTTGAAGTCCCATTGAGATTTGAGAACTCTTGGCAGTTAAGTGTTGCGAAGGTGTTCGAGTTGACGGATTCCAAACATAAAGTTCTCTTTTTTCGCCCTTAACTTTTTTCTTTTTGCAGTATTTGGAAACAACTTTATCCACTGTACTGATTTGAGGTCGATGAGAATTTACAAGCTGGCTATAAATAGACACCAACAACTCGTCCATTGTGGCTTGCTTGTGTTCAGTAAGAAAACTGAAGACAATATCCTGAACTAGAGCTTCTGCAGGGATTACATCCATTGGCTTCAAGGTAGTCCCACCATCCAACATATCGTTAGTAAACCATTTTTTCTCTTTCGGTATAAAAGTGAAAGGTCCGTTAGAGAGAAGAAACTTTAAATCATATCTAGCGATTCGGTGGAGTATTGATTTTTCATGCATAAACGGAATAAGGCCAGTCATTAATGTCGTCTCATCAGCACCCCCATGGTGTTGGATAATGCCTGCAGCTTTGTTTTGTAAATCTTTTTCTTCATTTGAACTCAACTGTGCTCTGACGCTCTCTATTGATGTCGGAACATCGACCGGCTTAAAGGAAAGTATGAAGTCTCCAAGCATTGAGCCGGCCGCTCTCTGGTGGATTGTCTGTTGATAATTCTCAACGGGCGGTTGATAAACCATTCCCCTTGTAGCACTTTCAGATTCTAAAGGAAGGCGGAATCCCGCGCGGAGTGCGGCTCTATGAAGGGACATCCAAACACCCAGATCACGATTGTGGAAAGTCATAACCATCCATCCGTCTGGCTTTATTACGCGTCGGCACTCTTTAAAAATCCTATATAAAGTCTCCTCGTAGAATTTTCGATCTTTTGCACCATCAAATCCCTGATGCCGTGTTTCTATTGCTTCTTGTGACTTGTCGGAAAGTCCCTTTAGCCCTAATAAATCCTTAACCCATACAAGGTAAAAATCTGACAATTCACCGTACTGCACATTCCCACCGAACGGTGGGTCAGTAATTATCGCATCGATGGAAGCATCCGGCATGTTGATCTTATGGCTTGATTGCGTGAGTAGCCAGCATGTTGCTCCATTTTGTAATTCTTTCCAAGGTGTACGGGTTCTCGGAGACTTGTAGAAAGTGCCGATAAGCTTTCTTTGTTCGTTCTTTCCAGATTTAATAGCCAAATATCTTCTCTGAATCGGGGCAATAGGATTTAGCTCCACATACTGAAAAGGCAACCAATAATTGTGTCCGGCCCACTCAATCGGTTTTCCACTCTGCCAGCCAGCACTTTGAAAAACAAATTTATTTGTGAATCGAAGTGTTCCTGAAAAGAGATGATTCAAAGCGTTTATTTCATTGGGTTTTTTGGAATCTTGCGGAAGATATTTCTTGGCCATTGCCATCGCTAATCGTTGACGTACGGTCATAAAATCTTTAAAGTATTTAATTCCTTTGCCGAAAATATTGTCATCTCTCGCGCGATCCATATCAGGAAATTCATCCTGCGGAATATCTAAGCCTTTATTATGAATAATTCTGGATTCTGATTTTACTAATTTATCGAATTTCTCTACGTCGTAAGTTGATGAGTCCGCTCGCCCCTTGTATCCGCACTTGCTACAATCTAAAAATGTCGCAATCATCCTATCGTCTTTTCTAATGCATTTACTGGGTTTTAGCTTAGCCCTGCAACGCTTATTGAAGCATTCGAAAACTCCCGCCCTGAGTTTCTTGCTAATCGCAAGCACGTTTTCGACCTCGCAATGAGGGCATATTATGACATTTGACCACTCAAACCAAGAAGCCGCTGAAACCGTGAGGCACTTTGGACATTCAGAACCAAACAGAGGGCTGATTGCTTTCTTGCATTCATCGTACCATTTCGCAAATAGTTCTGTGAAAACATCAATATCGATAGGTTCGCACTCTACTTGTGTTATCCATGTTGCAAGAGGGTTCAAGTCTACACCGACCACTTTTCTACGAAGTTTTAGGCCCTCTACGACCGTAACTCCTCCCCCACAAAAAGGGTCAAGTACTATATCAGAAGGGTTTGTGTATTCCTTAATGAGGCGTGAGAAAACATTGTGTGGCCGCCGTGCGTAGTAGCGATGCATTTTATAAATGGCGGTGTGGGCTTGTGCCAGAACCGGACTTGTGATGGGATTGACTGGCTTTAGTTTGTGACCTTCTGCCTTCGATTGAAGCTCTATTGTTTCATGAGTATCGGCGGCGATGAGATCCAGTTCTCGATTCACAAATAGCTTGCTCTTACTCTTTAGCTATTTAATTACGAATCTGTCTACAAGAAGACAAGAAAGATTTGTCAAACACTGCTTCATAATAAGAATAAGCGTTTTATTGCCTTCTTTAGCAACAACAATCCATACAGACTCATTTTCTATCCTCACCAGCCCATTATCTGTTCAAGGTTTCGGTTCAGGCGTTCAATACGCTCCTCATAATCCTCGCGTTTTGTCTTCTCTTTGTCAATCACATCTTTCGGCGCATTGGCCAGAAAATCGGCATTCCCCATTTTCTTGGAGAGTTTCTCAAGCTGGACTTTAAGCTCATTGAGATTTTTCTGCAGGCGACCTTTTTCGACATCAATATCTATAAGTCCCGAAAGGGGCAAATATATTTCCGCGCCCGCAATCACCGCCGATGCCGAAAAAGGGGGTTTCTTGACAGTCGTTCCGGCGGTCAAATTCTCGACACGCGCCAATGACCTGAAATATTCGGCATGGTTCTGAAGCAGTTCAGCATGCGATTCCTCTCTTACCCGGATATGCAAATCAGCTTTTTTGCCGGGCGGGACATTCAGCTCCACCCGCATCCCGCGTACGGCCGTTACCACTTCCTGAATTTGTTTGAGCGAATCCTCTAGCGCGTCATCGCGGTAATGCTTTTCATTCTCAAGCCAAGGCCCAAAAGTGATTGTTGCTTCGGTGTCGCCAATCAACTGTTGATAAATCTCCTCTGTCACAAACGGCACAAAGGGGTGCATGAGTTTCAGGATTTTATCAAGCACATACGTCGCAACATCGAGCGATGTTTTCCGAATCGACACACCGGGCTGGTCGGGTTTTATTAACTCGATATACCATGAACAATAGTCATCCCAAACGAAGTTATACAATGTCTTCGATGCCCCCGCGAGGCGATACTCATCAAAGGCCTTATTCACCGTCTCGATTGTTCGCTCAAGCCTTGAGAGTATCCAGCGGTCAAAAATAACCAGATCGTTTTCATCAAACTTATTTAGTTCGGCCGGGCGTCCGTCGAGTCGCATAATAACAAAACGCGACACCTGATAGAGTTTGTTGACAAAATTGCGCCCATTCTCGAATGTATTTTTGCTTATCCAGGGATCAGCGCCGTCGGGAGTGGCCAGAATCATCGAGATGCGGAGCGAGTCCGCGCCATATTTTTCTATGATCTCAAGCGGGTCAATTCCATTGCCAAGAGATTTGGACATTTTAATCCCATTGGCATCACGCACTGTGCCATGAATATAGACATCCGAAAATGGCGATTTGCCCATGAATTCATATCCTGCCATAACCATGCGCGCCACCCAAAGAAAAATAATTTCCGATGCCGTGACCAAAACCTTTGTCGGATAGAATTTCTTTAGTTCCGGTGTTTCATTCGGCCAGCCGAATGTCGAAAACGGCCAGAGCCATGAGGAAAACCAGGTGTCGAGCACATCGGGATCCTGCACTAATGTCCCCGGGTCATACCCTTTGGTCTCTTTAGCCGATGGACGCTCTGCTGAAATGAACATGGTGCCATCTTCGGCATACCAAACCGGAATCCGATGTCCCCACCAGAGTTGGCGCGAAATACACCAGTCACGGATATTTTCCATCCAATGCAGATACGTTTTGGTCCAGTATTCAGGATAGAAAGTAAGTTCTCCGAATTTCACCGCCTCAAGCGCGGGTCTGGCCAACTCGGCCATCTTGACAAACCATTGCTCGGACAGAAGCGGTTCGACCATGCTGTGGCATCGATAGCATGTGCGAGCCGAAAGAACATACGGATCTATTTTGGCCATCTGATTTTTGCGGCTCAGTTCATCGACAATCTGTTTGCGCCCCTCGTACCGATCGAGTCCCTTAAACTTGCCGGCCTCATCGTTGAGCGAGCCATCAATATTGAAAATATTAATCTGCGGTAGGTCATGCCGTTTTCCGACTTCAAAATCGTTGGCATCGTGGGCAGGAGTTATTTTCAGCACTCCAGTGCCGAACTCCATATCGACATAACTGTCGCCGATAATCGGAATTTCACGTTCGAGAATAGGGAGGATGACCGATTTGCCAATGTATTTCTTGAAACGAATATCTTTCGGATTTACCGCCAGCGCGGTGTCACCGAGCATCGTCTCGGGACGCGTTGTTGCCACAGTCAGATAATCATCGGAGCCTTTCACTTTATAACGGATAAACCAGAGATGGCTGTCAACATTCTGATGTTCGACTTCATCGTCTGACAGCGATGTTTTGCACGACGGACACCAATTGACAATCCGGTTTCCGCGATAGATCAGCCCCTTGTTGTAAAGATGCTTGAAAACTTCGGTCACCGCATGGGAAAGTTCCGGGTCGAGGGTAAATCTCGTCCTGTCCCAGTCGCATGAACATCCGGTTTTTTTGATCTGCTCTAAAATAGTGTCTTTGTTTTTGTGGGCCCATTCGTGGGTGCGCTCAAGAAATTTCTCGCGTCCCATTTCGCGCCGGGTGAGTCCTTCTTTTACAAGCTGTCTTTCAACTAGCACTTGTGTGGCGATACCGGCATGATCTGAGCCAGGCAGCCATTCGGCTTCGAATCCGCCCATGCGGTGTTTCCGAACAAGCACATCCTGGATGGTTACATTGAGGGCATGCCCGATATGGAGAATCGATGTAACATTCGGTGGGGGAATTACAATGGAATATGCCGGTTTGGGTGAAATGGGGTCCCCATGAAAATATTTCTTTTTCAGCCACTGGGCGTACAACCTGTCTTCAACTTCCTGAGGGTCGTAGGCAGAGGACTTTTTCGGTTGCGGTTCGATTTCGTTGCTCATCTCTTTACTTCGCTTTATATTGGCCAGCCGCGGTTTACGCGAATGCGTGGCAGTTACAAAAGTTGTTAGTATAGAGACGGTTATCAGTCTTGTCAAGAAAGGCCGGTTGGCCGTAGCGCCGTTCTAAGGCATGCGGCTTGAAAATTGAAAGATGCCTGATATAATGCACGACCTAAAAAAACAAGTTCTTGACCCTGCAAAAACCCCTTTTGAGCGTTTGGTCAGGCTAATGGAAATTCTCCGCTCCCCTGAAGGGTGTAACTGGGATCGCAAACAGACTCATCAGTCTTTGCTTCCTTATCTCATCGAAGAAACCTACGAAGTTATCGAAGCAATCGAATCGGGCAATCCCGACGATCTGAAGGAAGAACTCGGCGACCTTATCTGCCAAGTCGTTTTCCATGCCCAGCTTGCGAAAGAGGCAGGGACATTTACGGTCGATGATTCTATCATGAGTATTGTGAACAAACTCCTACTGCGCCACCCACATGTCTTTGAGAAGCGATCCAATCTCGATGCCCAGCAGGTTCGCGACCAATGGGAGAAGATAAAGTCGAGAACAGACAACAAAAAGCCTCTATTGTCCGGGCTTCCCAAAAGCATGCCTGCCCTCACCCAAGCATTCCGCATCGGTGAAAAGGCTGGCGGGGTTGGCTTTGACTGGAAGGAATCTGCTGACGTTCTGGAAAAAATCCATGAGGAACTTAAGGAAGTTTCAGAAGAACTATCTAAACCGACACTTGAAAAAGAGCGTTTAGCAGATGAAATCGGCGATTTGCTCTTTGCCGTAGCATCGCTTGCCCGCAAAGTCGGAGTCGACCCCGAATCTGCTCTCAAAGGGTCTCTATCCAAATTTCAGTATCGTTTCAAACAACTGGAAGAAGTGGTCAAAGCCGAGCACAAAAGCTTCGACGGCCTCACTCTTGACCAGCTTGAAGCCATCTGGCAGCAAATAAAATCAAAAAAATAATCACTCAAAAACATCTCAATCCTTAGTGTTAAGCCATCTAACCTATTGACTGGTTTCTGTTTAAGGCATGTCAATAGGAAAAAACAGGGGGGAGGAATATTCTTATTTTTTTGTTGTGTCCGCTTTGGATGGCTCATAATATTAGCCCCACTTATGAGAAGAAGCGCCAAAGAGAAGATTCGTTTGCTTATAGATTTTGATTTGAGAATGCTCATAGGAAGCGTACTGAAGTCGGTTTTGACCGGCTCTCTCAAGGAGGAATGCCTATGACCCAGTAAATGGGATGACCGTTCATCTCATTTTGAAACGGCGCACCAAAAGCCAGTTTCGGACAGATCCGGTAAATGTCGGTTTTGGGCCGCCTCACTGTTTTAAAGGAAATGTTTTTTAACTAAGGAAATAGAAATGAAACGAATTTTAACGTCAGCTTTTGTTCTTGTTGTCGCGCTTAGCATGAATGCTAATGCCACCAACAACAGATTATTGACAATGGGTGAAAACTATGACATCCTCGTCGACGATGCCAACATCTGGAACTGGCCGTCGAGAATTAATATGTATCCGAACCTCGCCACCGGCGAACTCGGATATAACCAATACGGTGACTGGAATGACGGCGGTTCGCTTGCCCAGTTCGGTATCAACTGGAAATTCGGCTCCGACAGACCATGGGTTCTCGGAACCTACTTCTATAATGACAATGACCCGTTTGAGTTAAGCAACTACGGCTTTGCGACAATGCTACCCTATCGTCTGCCTTCCCCTGATATTACTAACTGGTTCACCTTCCCATCCGATCCTCTGACTAGCAATAGTGGCACACAGCGTGTCTCTCTATTCTACGGACGTATGCTCGGTGGCAACAATTTTGGCTTTAACCTCAATTATAGCGGTGCCAGCTCTAAAGAAGAGCCTGCAACGCCAGGTGGTGGCTCAGACGAAGAGTCATTCAGCCAATGGGACTTTAAGCTCGGTTTGACCAACGCAGCAGCGACTTGGGATGTCGCCGCTGGCTTGAGCTTACTTTCATGGACCGATCGCCCGACAGATAGCACTTTCTATAACGATCCGGACGGAAATATGAGCTTTTTCCTCGCTGGTCGTTGGTTCCATACAGTCAATCCGCAGTGGACTCTAGTCCCACATGCTCGTTTCATTAGCTATAGCTTTAAAGCCAATCAGTTTGGTGGTGGTTCAACATCCCTTGGCACACAGGAATTCAGCGGAATTAATTTTTCCGGCGGTGCTGGCCTTCACTATGTTCCGACAACTAATGTTCTCGCAGTTCTCGATTTCGGATTCAGCTACTTTACGTTGAAAGATAAAGTAGCACCAGTTGGTGGGACAGCAACTGAAGATAAGCTCAATGTTTTCACTCTGCCTTACTTCAAGATGGGTCTTGAGGCCGATGTCTGGACATGGCTTGATGTCCGCCTTGGAGCTACCTCGTATTGGGACAATGCGACATTCGAGGCTTCAACCAATGACAAAACTAAGTACAACTTCCCTGATAACATGACCTATGTCGGTCTTGGATTCAACTTCAACCGTCTCCATCTCGATACCCATATCAACCCTGAACTGTTCTTGAACGGTTTCAACTTCATCAGCGGCGCATCAACAGACAACAACTACAACGAAGAAACGATGAATTTTGGTATCTCAGCCCTCTACGAGATGTTCTAGTCTGATTTTATAAGCGAATTATTCGCTTTTTGAAGCCCGGCCATTACTGGCCGGGCTTTTTTTGTTAGAAGGGGATATTTATTGTTTCTGTTGTCGGGAGCCTGCGGTGGACGGGCCACCTAACTTCTTCGTGCGGGACGTCCCTGTCGCGCACCAAAGAGAAGAAGAACATGAGATTGCCGCGTCGCTCAGCTTCGCCTCGCTCCTCGCAAAGACAGTGTCGGGAATGTTTGCATCAAGTTCGGGTACCCCGCCGCTTGCGGTGGGTCTTCTCGGAACCGTATCTTGCATCCATGTTCATCAAGCGAATGATTGCGACTGTGGTTTTCCTATTGGTGTTGACTCTACAGCCTGCCCAGACAAGCGCGGAGACTCTGGATCATCATGAGTCCGCTCACTTCTCGTATCACATTGCAAAATCTATTTCCCTGTCCGCTGTTGACTCAGCTCTCAACTATGCAAAAAGTCATCTCACTGGACTTCTTCAGGACACAATCGATTACCGCCCATCCATTTACATAGTTGAAAGCCCGCTGCTCTTTGATTCACTTATCGGCGGCAAATTCCCTGATTGGGGAGCCGCGGCGGCTATCCCACACAGAAAGATGGCCGTTATCAAGTCCCCGCGCCGCTTTAATATCAGCCAATCACTTCAAGAACTCCTGATACACGAGTATTCCCATTTGGCATTGGCCGATAGAACAGGGCTTTTTAGCGCCCCACGGTGGTTCGACGAGGGTCTTTCGATGAGAGCGTCATCAGAATGGGACTGGTCGAACAACCTGGCCATGAGCAAGGCGGCCGTCTTTAATCAATTAATTCCCCTTTCACAAATTGACGATGTCAATATGTTCAACGAAAACCAAGCTCAGACCGCCTACTCCACATCGTTTGTTGCCGTAAACTATCTTTTTGACACATATGGAGTTATAGTCGTCAACCAGTTCCTTGATTCAATCTCGACAGGTGTCAGCGTGGATCGCGCTCTTCTATATTCCACCGGGTCTAATTATCCTGACTTTGAGCGGGAGTTTCATGTATATTTGAATAGTCGATTCAATGCTGTTAGTCTATTGGCGGATACGATGTACTTTTGGCTCATTATTGCGCTGTTTTTTGTAGTTGTCGGAATTGTAAAATACCGCCAGCGAAGGAAATTCTACAAAAAATGGCAGGACGAAGAGCGGCTTCAATCGACTGATTTCGATTATGGCGACTCCGACAAACCGGAGCAGGCCGATCTGGATGATGACGAGCGATGGCGTCAATAAGTCACAGCCTCGAATACTTTGCGGCGCGAATAGGAGCATTCATCGCAAATTTACTCACTTCCTCACAGGCCGATGCTTTCGGAGCGGGCTTAGGAAAGCTGACATATCGTCTGCTTGCCTCACGCCGAAAAATTGCCCTCGAAAATCTCAGACAGGCTTTCAATGGCTCAATGTCTGAAGCTGAACGAGTCATTATCGCGCGAAAAGTATTTGAAAACATGGGCCGGACGGTTGTGGAGCTCGCTCGCCTCGGTAAACTCAAAGGAGAGACAGCCAAGCGGATAATCAAAAGCGGCGGAGCAGGAAAAGCATTAATTGAAGTACTTTCACACGGAAAAGGTGGCATTGTTGTCTTCGGCCACTTTGGAAATTGGGAATTGACAGGGGCTTGGGTCGCCGCATCGGGCTTTCCAGTGGATTTCATGGTTGCCAAACAACACAATAAATACATCAATTCGATGGTAAATACGATTAGGGCTGACTTGGGAGGAGGCATAATTACTTCCAATGCGAGCGCAAGGCAGCTGTTTAAGACCCTTAAAGCCAATCGCTTGGCTGTCATTGTGGCTGACCAGCACGCGCCTTCTGGCGGCGTCATGGTTCCATTTTTTGGCCGAATGGCCTCGACGGCGAAAGGGCCGGCATATTTTTCGATACGAACGGGAGCCCCGATTATTCCGCTCATGATGCGTCGGGAAAAGTATGATTCACACATTCTTATGCGAGGAGATATTATTTATCCCGGCTCGGCCAACAACGAGGAAACAGAGATTTTGACCATCACCAAAAAATTTACTGAATTTTTTGAGCAAACCATTCGTCAATACCCTGACCAGTGGATGTGGACGCATAGGCGATGGAAAGTGCAAAGCTGATTTGTGGAAACATTATGCAACTTAGGCATGTTAATGTCGTAAAACGTCCATCGGCGATATACCGGATTAGCGTCCGGAGTGAGCAAAAGCGGACAATATTGGCTGAACAGAGAAATTGAAACGATTGCTATCGCGCTGCAACCATAGGAATACTCCATGAAGAAAAAGATGATTATTGTCGGTGTAACTTTGGGCGTAGTCTTAGTAGGCTACTACGGTGTCAATGCCCTGTTTGCGACTGCCGTTGACATTCCAACTGCACAGGTGAAAAAAGGTGAGTTTATTGTCGGCCTTAATGTCAATGGCGCGATAGATGCCAAACAGGCATTCGTGTTGAGCACTCCAAGAATTCGCTCTCTGCAGTTGACTTGGCTTGCGCCCGAAGGCTCAATGGTCAATATCGGCGATCCGGTTGTTAAATTTGATGTCACTCAAGTCATGACCGAACTATCCGACCAGCAGACTTCGCTTAAAATCAACCGCACTGCGCTTGAGCGGACCACAAAAGAATACACTATCCAGGACAAATCATTGAAACTTGAGCTTCAACAGGCTCAGCGCAACTACGACGAAAAAAAGCATGACGCCCCCAAACTTGCCGAGGAAGCCAAACTCGAACTCGAACTGGCTCAACTTAACTTTCAGGCGAAACTCGATCAGATTAAATCCGATGTTCAGAAAGCGGAACTCGAAGTCCAGCGAGCTCAGGACAAAGTGAATGCCGCACAGAAGGAGCTTGAGCAGTTGACCGTCACTGCTCCGATTCCCGGTATGGTTGTCTATCTTGAGATCTGGAAGGGCGGATCGATGAGCAAAGTCCAGGCTGGCGACTCACCGTGGCCGGGACAGGGACTTGTGAATCTTCCTGATTTATCAGAAATGATTGTCCGGGCTACGGCATCCGAAGTCGATGCCAGCACCATAGACTCGGGACAGGAAGTTATTGTCAAGCTTGATGCTTTCCCCGACAGGACGTACAAAGGTATCGTTTATAAAAAAGGGACGCTGGCCAGAAAGAAAGAACCGAATTCAAAGATCAATGTCTTCGATATCGACATCGCAATCCTCGATAAGGACGACAGTTTCAAACCCGGCATGTCTGCTTCGGGACGGATTATCATCGACCGTATGAATGATATCATTTCGGTTCCGCTCGAAGCTGTCTTTGAAAAAGAAGGACGTCCCGTTGTCTACCGTGATGATAAAAAAGAAATGCCAATCGAAGTTGGCCGGCGCAACGATATGGAAATCGAAGTCCTCTCCGGGCTTGACGGTAACGAAAGCATCTGTCTCATAGATCCGACCCTCGACGAAGCCGGCCTACCGGGTGAAAAAGCGACCGAACCCGAATTAAACAGAGGACGTCAATCGGCGCCAACGGCAGGACAGCCGCCGGCTGGAGCCAGAGTAATGACTCGCAAGGGACGTTAAGTGGATTATTCGCGCGTCCTTCAAATATCAGTCGAATCGCTCAATTCGCACAAACTCCGCACCCTTCTCACCATGTTGGGCGTTATTATCGGTGTGGCGGCGGTGATTTCCATGCTCTCCATTGGCGAGGGCGCCAAACAGGAAGCCCTGGAGCAGATTTCAATTTTGGGAATAAACAATATAATCGTGAACGCGAAAACTCCCGAGGAACGCCCGGGAATCGATGAGAATTTTCAGAAATCCCCCGGACTGTCTCTGGAGGATGGCCGAAATATCTCCGAGTTCAAAGAGTTAGTTCTCAACGTCGTGCCTCAGCGTTTTGAGCCGGTGACAAGTATTTTTCATGGGGGACACGAAGCCGCAGTGCGGGTGGTTGCCACCACTCCGGAGTTCACGCTCTCGTCATCAATTGAAGTCCAAAGCGGTCGGTTTATCAATGACAGCGACAATGCCGATTTTACACAGGTGTGCGTCTTGGGCTCAAAAGCAAAACGATCTCTCTTTGCCTTTTCCGATCCGATTGGTAAGGCAGTTCGGATAGGGGATTTGGACTTTACAGTCATAGGCGTAATGGCTGACAAATATATCGGACGGGGCAAAGTCGAGGGACTTCAGTTGAAGAATTTCAACGAAGATGTCTATATCCCGTTCAACACCGCGCAAAAGAAATTCGACAGGACTGATTTGGCCAGTAATGTGACCGGTGGCGGCGGCCGCGGCCGCTTCTTTATAATTGATGACGGCTCCACCGGACAGAATTACAACACGCCTGAAATTGACCAATTGACCGTGACCGTCACCAACCTCAAAAACGTATCGGGGGTGACAAAACTTATCGAGCGACTTCTTGCCCGCCGACACTCAGGTGTGGAAGACTATGAGATTGTTGTTCCGGAGTCTCTTCTCCGTCAGACACAGAAAACACAGGAGATATTCAATATCGTCATGGGCGCCATTGCCGGACTTTCTCTTCTCGTCGGAGGAATAGGAATTATGAATATCATGCTTGCGACTGTTCTTGAACGAACCCGCGAAATCGGAGTTCGGCGCGCGGTCGGAGCAACCCAGAATGACATCATGCGACAATTTCTCATTGAAGCCGTAACCATTTGTTTGCTCGGATGCACGATCGGATTGATTCTTGGTCTGTTGATCTCCAAGGGAATAAGCGTCTATGCCGGATGGCCGACAATTGTGTCTGCGCTTTCGATCGTGCTGGCTGTGGGGGTGTCGACAACTGTGGGAGTTGTCTTTGGACTGTATCCGGCACAAAAGGCCGCGCGGCTCGATGTCATAGAATCATTGCGTTACGAATAGAAATTATCTAATTAAGGGAAGTCAATGAGTCGAATATATATCCTCGGAAGTTCAAGTTTATCCAGACAGCTGATTGCCGCTGTGTGCATTGCTCTGTGTGTTCATGCACCTGATGCCAAGGCGCGCGATCTGACTTTGGACGAAGCAATCGATATCGCACTTGGACGCACTGCCCGCGGAGAAATGATTAAAGGCAATCTCGAAGTCGCCGAACAGAATTATTCCGCCAAGCGTATCAATTTCTATCTTCCGGCGATTTCAATTAATGGATCAGTTCCGTCATACAGTTCAAACAAATCGTATGATGAATTTTTTGGCCAGAAGGGGCTGGTGCCAAGGCGGAATGTTGATTTCAATTCTTTCATCGAGTTAAAGCAGAGTCTATTAACTGGCGGCGATCTGACTGTCCGCGCGAATCTGCTTAATCAAGCGGAACGGTATCCGGATTTTCGCGCGCCCTTCTCTTTGGATTCGGTTGTGTTTGATGACACTCGCCGAGGTTTTTTTGACTTCTCATTTTCACAGCCATTGCTCAAACCATCGAGCGCAAAAAACGAACTGCACAATCGCCGTGACGATTTAGAAATAGCTAAAGTGAATCGCTACGAAGCCGAAGCTGCTCTCAAAAAAGAAGTGGTAGAGGCGTATATGGGAACACTCAAGACGACACTTCAATCAGAGCTCTATGGAAATAAACTGAACGCAGCGACTCTCAAAACGGCGATCGATTCGGCAAAACTGATTGACGGGGTCGTTTCAGAAGAGACATACTTAACATCGACCTCAACACGTCTCGATGCCGAGCTTCAGCAGTTCGAGATTCAGACCACAGCGGAACAGACAAAGCGCGATCTTGCTATACTTCTTGACATCGATGTCGCCGAAGCGATAAATGCGACCGAGCCAGTTATCACAAATCACTTTGACCCAGCGACCAAAGAGAGACTGATAAACGGATGGGAAAGCTCGGTTTCAATCCACAAAGCGGAACATGAATTTTTTAAAGCCAAAAGGGCTGCGGACTTTTCGGCGGCTGGACATGGGTTGACCGGCGACCTCGGGCTTAATTATTCCTTTGGACGAGGAAAAGTAGAAACACGACGGGTCGACGGCGTATTCAACAATGACATTAAAACTTCTTCGTATGGTATTTCCCTTAACTTCAAACTGCCTGTTTTTGATGGCGGCTCAGGAAGCGCCGCGGTCAAAGCCTCGCGCTTTCAGGCCGATCAGGCTCGATTAGAATATCAACGCGCCCAGAAGACAGCCCGCGCAGCGATTATTAATCTTGTCAATCAAATCGATGTCAGCTATCGCCGGCTTGAGATATTTCGGAAACAAATCGACCTCGCACAAAACCGTCTTTCGATCGCAAAAGGGAGATATGAAGATGGACAGATATCTGAGATAACCTACCTTGGAAGTAAGATTTTTCATCTTGAAGCCCGCGACAAATATCTCGACGAACTGAAAACCTATCTGATCAACCGAATTGACCTCGAGAGCAAGTTTTCGTCGTAGCACGATGGCCACAAAAATTATAATCCGAGTTCCGAATCATCTCGGGGACTGCCTGATGGCGTTGCCGATGATTAACGACACCCGCGAGGCATACCCGAACTCAAAAGTCACAGTACTCGCTCCGGAAAATCTTGCTGATCTCTTCATCTCAAATCCGGCTGTCGATAGAATCATGACCATTCCCAAAGAACAGGCTCATGGTCTGGTGGGAGTAATGCGGATACGCGACCTGCTCACACCTGAGCGGTTTGATGTCGGCTATATCCTGCCGCCATCGTTTGGCTCCGCGGCGGGATTTAGTCTCGGTCAAGTGAAAGAGCGCATTGGCTATATTTCCGATGGGCGCCGACTTCTGCTTACCCGACCTCTGGCGGCCCCGTCGCCGCTCAACTCTGAACATCGTTCGAAAGTCTATTTCGATCTATTGCGCAGAGGAGCTGGGATGGACATTGAATACATATCCCCTAAGTTTCTTCTCAACGAGAAGGACACTGACGCCGCCAATACACTTCTGTCACGATTCTCAATCGCTGACGCCGATGAATTTGCGGTGATAGCGTTTAGGTCTGTAGCTGAATCACGGCGATGGGGGAGTGAAAATTATGCAAGGTTGGCGCGGGAAATTATTGAGCGAATCGATCTAAAAGTTCTGCTTATCGGCTCCGGCGATGATCAATCAACGGGTGACCAGATAGCCTCCGACTCCCAGGGCCGGATAGTAAACTTGTCTGGGAAAACCTCATTACGAGAACTGGCCGGTATTCTCTCGCGAGGCAAAGTGTTTATCGGCAACGACTCCGGCCCGGCTCATTTGGCCGCCGCTGTCGGGACTCCACTGGTGGTGCTTTCAGGCGCTGATGATCCGATGGAAACAACCCCGCTCTCTGACCACAAACGAATGATCCGTCTGAGTGAACTGCCCTGCATAAGCTGTGTGAAAAATGTCTGTCCGCTAAAAGGGGAAGACTTTATGAGATGTATGCGGGGGATTTCGGTGTCGGCTGTGATGGATGAGGTCACGCATTTACTGACAGCGGTTGTGCGATAAATCGCGGATTGCCCGTTGGCATCATACTTAATTTTAGACAAGCGTCTTGATTTGTAAATCTGATTCCAGCTTGCTCTGTTTTTCAGCGAGGGCGATATGCTGAGAGCGCTTTAATTCAGTGATATTTTGCTGAGTGCCCCATGCCCGGACCAAAAGCCCATTTTCAACGACCCCAATCAAATTGTTGAGAATATAGATGTCATCGCCGTTCTTGTTCTGTTCATGCGTTTCGACATCGGTCAGGCGGTATCCGGATTGAATGAAGGCAAAGAGGAACTCGATATTTTTAGGATCCGTCCGAATCAGCAGTTTATCCAGCGGAATACCAATTATTTCTGAAGCGCTTGCAAACTCGTACATTTGTGCAAAGGCATCATTGCATTCGGCGAGGCGTGCCAGCTTATAAAACTGCTCGATTTGGTTTTCGAGACTGTCAGAGATATTAATTGGGGAATCGAGCTCAATCCTCCAAATACCTTCGCTGCTTTGCTGGATGAACAGGCGGTAGCGCTCCTCGCTTCTTGTAAGCGCCAGTTGCGCGTTCTGCTGATCAGTCACATCAACAGCGACCCCGATACATCCCACAATCTCATTATCACTTCCAAAAAGCGGTTCAAGATAGCATTGGTAACTGCTGCCCCCCCATTCGTGCGGATAACTCACAGGTGTCCCATCGAGAGCCTGACGGTGCATGTGTATTGCGATATTATCAGTTTCAGAGGGCCCGAAGAATTTATGCAAAGTAACGCCGATTATTTCGTTCGGTTTGAGGCCCAACCTCTTAAGTCCGCTGCCGACGCTCGATGTGAATCTGAGATTGTTATCGATACTCCACAGGATGGCTGGGATTTGATTTGTGAGCATGCGGAGCCGCGTTTCATTTTCGCGAAGAGCCTCCTCGACCCGTTTTCGTTCGGTAATTTCGATTCCTATCGCCTGGTACTCTCTCAATTCTCCGCTATCAGAGAATATGGCACGGTCGGTCCAGCGGTTCCAACCGATTGCTCCGTTTTTAAGAAAGACCTTGTGCTCTATCATTACAACGGGATTAATAGGATTAAGGCTACGCAGTCGGGCAAAGGTTGACTCACGATCTTCGGATGGAATCACTTCCTTTACATTGCTGCCCATCAATAGATGCCGGTCAATTCCGAAGTAGCGGCAGTAGGAATCATTGGCGAAAGTGATCGTTCCATCAGGTTGAAAGCGGCAGATCATTTCTGTTTGGTCCTCAACTATCGCCCGGTATCGGGTTTCGCTTTTCTGCAACGCGGCGAGGGCCTTTGAGGACTCGGTGATATCCCGAGCCAAAATTAAAACTTCGTTGGCCCCGCATGATGCTATTCTCGCCTCAAAGGAATGATCCTCTTCATTGACATGCAAGTCATATTCAAATATCTGCACCATTCCTGTGCTGAGGGCTTTGGAAATAAACTGCATAATAGATTCTGCAATATGGGGGGGCATTATATCTCCTACCCGGCGGCCTAAAAAATAGCCCGGAGGCACCATCAGCAGATTGCTGTTGGACGCTTTGTAATCGAGAAAAGTACCATCAGTTCGAACCCGGAATATTATATCGGGGATGGCATCAAGAAGAGCGCGATTGGTCGCGAGGGATTTCAGCAGTTTTTCTTCTGCGAGTTTGCGAGCGCTGATGTCTCTCAGTGAGACCGAACGAACATTTCGTCCCAGATATAAAATTTGCTTTGCATTAGTCTCGACCGGAAAAACCGAACCATCTTTTTTTTGTGCCTTCGTTTCGAGTCCGGCCGTGCTGCCGGAACTGATATGGTGTTTGACGGCATGTTGGCAATCGGGCGGCACAAAGTCATAAATAGACCTGCCGATTATCTCTTGGCGGCCCGCTCCAAAAAGAGTGCAGAGGTTTTGATTTGCGTCGACAATAACGCCTTTTTCATGGACTAAAATGCCTTCGATTCCGCTCATATCGAGCAGTTCCATTCTTTCTTCGTTCACCACATCTGCCGCATTCCGATATACCGCGGTTTTCAGCAATGAAAACACAAAAGTGGTGCCGCTGACAAAAAGAAGCGAAACGATCAAGACAGTTATTTCGCTTTGGAATTCGGTCTTAGAAGTCTGAGGGCTTAGAAAGGACTGAATGATTGTTACAGCCTGAAGAATCGATATTGACCCAATTCCCATTCCCCAGATTAACCAGCCGAGTTGTCCTCGCCCCAGTTTGTAAAGCCGGATGATTTGGGCTAAAGCCATCAAGAGAAAAATAAGAGAGAAGATTGAAATCAACAGCACAACCACGAACAGAAGGCCTTTTTGGTCTACATATTATTTTTGCGCTTGAATCAGGCCAAGTTGTCTGTCTGGTCCGATTTCGGACGTAGTTGATTGCTGCGCTTGAATATATAGTCGGCAAAGGCGGGCCAACCATTTAGCCGGACAATGATTATTTCTGTCGGGCGAATGTCGGAATTTGCGTAATTAAGCGATGAAAAAATAATTGGTCAGTTGAACTGGAAGTAAGCAAGCACCGCAAGGATAATTGAAAAGCAGAGTCCGATCAGAAATCCTACGCGAAAGTTATTGAATTGCTTTAAGATAGACGTCTTTTTCTCGGGCCGAACAACAATCTCTGTCCGGCAGTGTTTGCACTTTATGGCCTCGGAATGAATCATCTCGCGGCAGTACGGACAAGCGGTTGGAGGTTTGGCTATCGACACAGCCTTATTGTATTTGATGCATGGTGGCAGTCAACAAAAACTGCTCTGAAAGGGGATAATGGGGATACAGTATTTCTTTGTTAATAGTCATCGAAACCTAAGAAGACATCTACCTACGAATATCTGTGAATATGAGATTGCCACGTCGTCCTGCTAAGAAGCAGGGCTCCACGCAACGACATATTAGTGGTACTCGGTTTCCCCCTCTTCCTATGGGAGAGGGCGGGGGTGAGGGCATATTTATAAGTCCTGATGAATCGCTGAACCGTTTGCCTGTGGCGAACCGGCGGCGGAATCGCTACGAGATTAAGAAAAGAAGAACTGAGATTACCAAGTCGTCCTGCGGTAAGATGGTGTCGGATGTTATGAAGAGCCGAATCGCTCAGACCGGATATTCAACCTTGGCAAACCACTCAATCTCAAGTTCCTGAAAGAGGATGTCCCGTTTGGAGCAGTCCTCCAAAAATTGCCGGTCGCCCTTAGATATCTGCTCATGATTAAGTTTTTTCTCAGCTATAGCTGCAAGGCGGACGAAGTCCTCGTAATGTTCTGTCAGGCGGAGTTCGGCGTAATCGCGTGCGGACAGAGTTGAAATCAAGAACTGCCAATCGGAGGCCGACATCAGGAGAAGCTCACGAGCCAATTGCTTAATGACCTGCTCGGTTTCAAAATCAAATCCGCTTTTACTCCCGTGTTTGGCATCTGTCCATCGCTTTGCCAATTCGCACATTTTTGCTTCGCAGGCATATATATGCTTCCAGGTCCATTCATTGCTTTCATTGAGCCAGATGTAATGGTGATTTCCTTGTCCCCAGCTTCCTTCGGGAATTGACACTATCTGATTGGGACGCCGGCGGTCCAAGTCTTCGCTGAGGAAAGTGACATCGACATTTTTATTTTTATCAATTCTTTTGAGTACTTCTTTGAGGAACATCGGGCCCTCAAACCACCAATGGCCAAACAACTCAGCATCATACGGAGCGACCAGAATCCCTTCTCTTTTGGATTCGGCGTTGTAGTCGGTCAATATCTGCTCGATTTTGGCGACATAGTGATCGGCATTCTCGTTGATGCGACTAATCGGAGTTGTGTGGACGTATTCCACTTTATCCGCCAGATCGGATTTTGGGGATGTGACCGCCCAGTAGCGAAGTCCGCCGGGGAACCGCTTTTTATGAAAGTCCAGATAGTTGCCATCGCCGGGATAGCCATGTTCTCCGGACCAGACCAACATCCCGGTTTCTGGATCGCGTGTGAAAATGGCGGTGGGTTTTTTCCCTTCCGATGACGAGGAGACAAGGTAGACCTCGCGGGGTGACTTATCATGCTCTTCGGCGCGCGGCTGGTAGTGGCTCTCAAACTGTGCCCATAGCTGTTTTAACGCTTCGAAGCGGTCGATATATACCCCGACAGCTTTGCCGCCTTTCAGAAGCGGTGTGTCGATGATAAAAAAGTCAATTCCGTTTTCAGAGAGGAATTCATCGGCCCCTTTGCGTGGATACGATTCCTGTTTTCCGTTTATTTCGACAGGCGGAGTCCATTCATAGCGGGGTCGATAGGCGCACTCAGGCAGCCAGATCCCGCGCGGCTTCTGTCCGAAATGTTTCTCATAGTTTTTCACCGCCGCCTTGGTTTGCGCCTGAAGCGATTCATCCCGCGACAGCAGAGGATAGTAGCCATGCGTCGCGCCGCAGGTGATAATTTCGACAATTCCGGCGTCCTGTAGTTTTTTAAATTCGAAGAGAATATCCTGACCAATATCTTCGAACTGTAGGAGGGTGTCACTGTACCATTTTTCCCACATGTGGGCATTAGCAAGCATATTTGTCTTGCCGTGGCGAAAAAATTCCTCGCTGTCAATTTTGGCGGCTTCAATCTTCTGATTCAGATACGAGACAAACTCATCTTTGAATGAACTGTCGGCCAATTGTTCGGATAAGACTGGGGAAAAATCGATAGTGAGTTTCGGGTGGTAGCCTTCGGCTACAAGTTCATTGAGGATGCGGAGAATCGGTAGATAAGTTTCACCTGCGGCTTCGCATATCCAATCGGTTCCATGCGGCCAGCGGCCATGGGAAAGGACATAGGGGAGGTGGCTGTGCAGGACGAAAGCAAAGTAGCCCTTAGGCATTCGTGTTCTCCGTGGAATCCCCTTCGCTCTCGCCCGATTGGAAACCGATTGTTTTTGCGCCGCCGCCGGGAGCGCCATGAATCTTTATCTCTCCAAACTGACCTTCGAATTTTTTCAGATTCTCGGCCAGCGCGTTATGGAGAAGTTTGGCATGCATAGGCGTCATGATAATCCGTGAGAGAACACGGGCTTTGGGAGATCGCGGCATGAGACGGGCGAAATCGATGACGATTTCAGTGGGTGAATGGGTAATCATTGCCATATTGGCGTAAATGCCTTCGGCTTCTTTTTCCCCGAGTTCGATATTTATTTGCTGTTGCGGCGTCTGCGCCATGCTTTACCCTCATTTCTAATGGCCGAATTTTTCTTGTCGATAGTCATGCATTGTAATATATTCACGCTTCATGTCAACTGATTTTAACAGACCAAAGCGTTATACCAACGCCGAGGAGACATATGCCGCTTAGCCGCGACCGCATGCATGAAATCACCGAGCAGATGGGACGTTCATCTGTTCTTATACTCGGTGATATTATGCTCGATGAGTATTATTTCGGCTCGGTCGAGCGCATCTCGCCCGAGGCGCCTGTGCCAGTTGTGGAAATATCTTCCACCAAAATATTGCTTGGCGGAGCGGCCAATGTCGCGGCCAATGTACGCGCGCTCGGAGACAGCCCGCTTCTGATTGGTACCGTCGGCGAAGATGATGCCGCGCTCAAATTTCAAAAACTCCTGAATGAGCGGGGAATCTCCCAAGACCATATTGTGGTCGACAAGACGCGCCAGACAACAATTAAGACCCGCATCATCGCGCATTCCCAGCAGGTTGTTCGCGCCGACCGCGAAGACCGTCATCCGCTTTCAGACGACATTGAAAATGAGATTATGTCCCATCTGGAAAAGCTTGCTCCGAAAATAGCGGCAGTTATTATTTCCGATTACGGCAAAGGTGTCATAACAAAATCTCTGCTGGCCAAAGTCATTCCATTCTGCAAAGAGAATAAAATATTCATTGCCGTCGATCCGAAAGACGCCAATTTCTTTTCATATCAACATGTCTCGCTCATAACGCCCAATCACCATGAGGCCGGGTTTGCCTTTGGCCGAAGGATTAGCAATGAGGAAGATTTACTGATAGTCGGCAATGGCCTGCTTGAAAAACTTCAAGCCAGATCGATTCTGATTACTCGAGGCGCCGAAGGGATGTCTCTCTTCCAGGTTGACCGCCCGGCAACCCATATCCCGACATTCGCCCGGAAAGTATTCGATGTCACAGGAGCAGGAGACACCGTCATTGCGGCCTTTGTTTCCGCAGTTTCTGCCGGAGCCGATCTCATTGAGGCCGCAATCATTGCCAACGCCGCCGCGGGATATACTGTCGGAGAAATCGGCACCGCGACAATAGGCATCGAGCAGTTGACTCTTGAACTTGAGCGGCATATTAAAGATGGAAATTTGAAGCGGGTTGCAGCCCATTGACGTATATGGATACGAAAGATTGTTCCTCGCGATGAAAAAACCCGCCTGTCTTCTGCTGATTCTTGCTCTTGTATTATCATTATCTGTTCTCGCTTCAAAAGCGCGGATTCTGAATTTTTCTCCGCCACCCAAAGTGAATTACACCATGATAACCACGACGGAGCGGTTACAGATAACACCCGGCGAACGGCAGGTAGACTCGACCATCATTGTTTCCAATCATACCCTTGAAAAATCAAATTCCGGTTATGTTCTCCACACGAAGTTTACCTCCCAGCGAAGCCTTCGCAACGGCAGGTCTTTGGACAATCCACTTGAACTGATATTTGCGAGTTTGGAAACCAGTATGGATATTACGGCTGAAGGGTTTGCATCCGGGATAAATGGATATGAGAAACTTCCCGCTGTTATTGATTCAATTTTTCCGCCAGATACTGCCGGGGCCCTTAAATCGGCATTGTCGGTCGAAGAAATGAGCGCTCGTGAGGTTGGCGAGTGGAACGGCCGAGCCGCCAATTTGGTGGATCGGGTTGTCTCGCTCGATTCTAAAATAACTGACACGGCATTTTATCTCATGCCCGAAGGCGCGAGCCAAAAGTATTACATTCTCAGCAGGCTCATGGATACGCTCCGTTTACAGGGAAAGTGGTGCGTTCAGACTAAGATTACGGCAGCAACCAGCCCGAAAGAACTTGCCTCAATTTCAGGCCTTTCACTAAAAGCGATAGTAGACCTTTTTCATATTCCTGATACGGTCTTGCAGCGTTATCCCGCCGGAAGGGGAGTCATGCGGCTGACAACCGAGATGCTGGTTGAGATGGAAACCCTGCTTATGCGTTCGGAAAAGACCGTCCGAGAAATTGAGTACGGCTTTGAAGTCGACTCCACCGGAAGCCGATACCTCGGCAAAAGTGTCGAGACCCGCGCCGTGCGTTATCAGTATTGACATATTTCGTATGTCCAAACCGACAACTCTTGCCAAATTGGCACTAATTCTGGCTCCTTTGAGAAAAAAAGGGAAGCGGATTGTTTTCACGAATGGCGTGTTTGATATTGTCCACCGCGGACATATCGAATATCTAAAGAAAGCCAAATCGTTCGGAGATATTCTTGTCGTCGGACTGAATAGCGATATTTCGGTGCGACGTCTCAAAGGACCATCACGGCCGATTCAAAAGCAGGCGGATAGGGCGGCGATTTTGCTTGAACTTCGATCAGTGGATTATGTCATATTTTTCAGCGACCCGACTCCTTTGAGTTTGATTGAGCGTATCCGGCCTGATCTGCTTGTGAAAGGGGCTGATTATAAATTAGATCAGATAGTCGGAGCCGATTTCCTTAAATCCTACAGCGGTCAGGTCAAACGAGTCCGCATTGTCAAAGGCCGATCTTCGAGTTCAATTATTAAGAAAATGTACACTTAGCGAATTATACTGCTTCTTCGAACCTTTTCGGGTCAGATTTCTTTCGAACCGTGCCGCCTATAACTATTGCCGCGCTGATTAAAATCAGATTCTTAATGATATATTGTCCCTCCAAAGTCAATCCAAAAGGGACACTGGTGAAACATTGTTCGGGAAGTAAAAACAGCGGCAACAGAGTGCCCGGCATTTGCAAGAAAAGCAGAAAGATAGCGGCGCGAAGCAAGGGCCTGAAAAACAACCCAAGCCCGATGGCCACTTCCCAGACCCCGAGCAGAGGAATAAAAATATCTGAGGGAATAGATGTAATAGTCTGAGCCGCTAAGTTAGCCGCTGGACTTATGCCGAATATTTTGAGGGCCCCAAACCAGACAAAAATAATGCCGAGCGAATAGCGCAGGAAGACCATGCCGTGGCGCTCCATCCAGCTTGAAATGCGCTTGTCTACTCGCTGAAGCTGGGGGCTGCGAACGGGTAGTTCTGTTAAATCTTTATCATTTCGCATCAGTTTCAGCTTTATCTCGCGTTATATAAAAATATGCACTGCCTATAACCACACTTGCTTTTTGAGCAGAAGAACTGCTTATTTCTTATTCTATGACAGAACATGCAATTACGCCAGTGGATTCAGCTCAGGCCACACTCGTTCATTCCGACTATTGGCCTATCCATGCGGCAAAACTACTTGAGGAAAAGAAATACTCGGGAGTTGTCCAGTTGTGTAAAGAGCAATTGGTGAACGAACCGACACTTTTGTCCGGACGGCTCATCTATGCCAAAGCGCTGTTTTATGCCGGACAGAAGGAGCTTGCTTCACAGCAATTCTATGAGGTTATCTCGCATGACCCTGACAATCTTGTCGCGTTGAAATATCTGGCGGATATAAGCTTTGAAAACGGGGATGAGTGGACGGCATTTGCGAATTATCAGCGGATTCTTGAAATTGATCCAGATACCGAAGGTCTTCGGTCCGATATTCGTCCCCATAAGATCGGGACAACCCGTACAATCATACTGAATAGAACCTCCGAGCCAGTCGTCAATAAACCGGTATCCTTGCGGCCGGTTATATTTTTTACGGAAACAATTGGTGACCTTTATATGTCGCAGGGCTATCCTCGCCTTGCCGCCGAAGTCTACAAGCACCTTCAAGGGACAAGCGACAATCCACGTCTGGCGGTCAAACTGGCTACGGCTGAGGAAACAATAAGAGAAAGGGAAAGCTGATAGATGCACGCCAAACGCCTCGCAGAACTTCGAAAAAAACTCCGAGCTGAAAACCTGGATGGGATAATTGTGACGCATTTGGATTATGTCCGGTATCTGCTCGGATTTACCGGCACGGCCGGAGTGTTTGCTCTGACAGACAGAACGGCTGACTTTCTTACCGATTCACGCTATGCCATACAGGCGGCAGCCGAAGTCAAAAACGCCCGTATTACAATTGTGCCTTCGGAAGTGATTTCGGCCATCGGAGACCTCACTCAGCTTCACGGAAAAAACAAACGATACGGATACAGCGGGGATTATGTGACCATTTCCGTGCGTAACCGCCTGCAAAAAGCTCTGCCGGAGGCGATCTTTATCCCAGCCGATTCTATCTTATCCGAGCTTGGATGGGTCAAAGACAGCGTGGAAATTGCATCGATAAAAGCTGCCGTCAAAATATCAGATAGGGCTTTTGAGAGAATCCTGAGCATGATTTCGCCCGGTATACGTGAGAATGAACTCTCCGCGGAACTTGAATACCAGATGGCAGTGCTTGGCTCTGAGCGACCAGCCTTTGAATCGATAGTCGCGTCGGGGCATCGTTCTGCCCTCCCGCATGGGCGGGCATCGGCTAAGAAAATTGCTAAAGGGGATTTCATCACCTTTGATTTCGGGGCTACTGTAAATGGCTATGTCTCGGACATCACCCGCACAGTCGTTCTGGGCAAGGCAACTTCCCGCCAGAAGAAGATTTATGACACTGTCCTCAGAGCCCACTTGGCAGGCATTAAGAAGGTAAAGGCCGGAACCCCGGCCAAAGATGTCGATGCCGCCTGTCGGGATATCATCACAAAAGCGGGGTATGGGAAGATGTTTGGTCATGGAACAGGCCACGGGATAGGTTTCTATATCCATACCGGACCGAGGGTTTCCTCACTTTCCAAAGACACCCTGAAGGCTAACAATGTGGTAACCATTGAGCCGGGTATTTATATTGAAGGATGGGGTGGTGTGAGGATAGAAGACGATGTTTTGGTGACCAAATCCGGTGGTCAACCGCTCAATAGGGCCGAAAAAAAATTGTTGGAGCTCTAAGTTGAATTCACTATCATTTTTTACAGGAGTTGGCTGGCCCATGTACTTTAGTTTGAAAGCGCATTTTTCGCCAGCCTTGCTTTGTAATTGCCTATGAATGAAAAATATATTCGAAAACTGATACGTCTGGTCGAAGAATCTGAAATTGAGTCCCTTGAAGTTTCAAGCTGGGGACGAAAGATTCGGATTACCCAGAAGCATGCGCCGTATACAAACGGCCATAGCAATACTGGCGCGATTGTCCAACCCTCATACAATCCCCAACCCTCTGCCCCTCAAGCATCTGCTCCCACTCCAGCCCCGGCGGCGCAACCTCAAGTTGTTCTCGCGCCTGCCGAAGATATAAGTAAGCTGGTGGAAATCAAATCCCCAATGGTCGGCACTTTCTATTCGGCGGCTTCGCCGGATGTCGATCCCTACGTGTCACTGAATGAAAAAGTGAACGCCGGACAGGTGATTTGCGTTGTCGAAGCGATGAAGTTGATGAATGAGATCGAGGCTGAAGTGAGCGGCCGGGTTGTCAAGATATTTGCTCAAAACGGCAAACCTGTTGAATTCGGTCAGGCTCTCTTCTTAATCGATCCGAACGGATAAGAGACTTTAGCTTACTTAGTCTCAAGAAGGGACGTCCATGACGCTCAAACAGATGCTCGTGGAGATGCTCAACCGACGGGCGTCGGATCTCCACATTCGCGTCGGTATTCGCCCATATTTGCGAGTGAACGGCAATCTCGAACAGATTTCCACTGATCCAATCACGATAGACAATATGGATCAGATTGCCTCGCAGATCCTCAATGAAAAGCAACTCGAACGGTTCAATCGAAAAAATGAAATGGATTTGGCCCTCAGCGTTGCCAAGCTGGGACGATTCCGTATAAATCTTTTCCGCCAGCGCGGGACCACTGGTATAGCCATCCGCTCGGTCAATACTTCAGTGCCGACATTTGAAGATCTTAATCTTCCGCCCATACTCAGAAAGCTGGCCCGCGAACGGCATGGCCTTATTATTATTACCGGCACAACGGGCTCGGGTAAATCGACCACAATGGCTTCGATTATAGAAGAAATGAATGTGACTGAACCGCTCAACATTTTGACGATCGAAGATCCAATCGAATATATTTATCGCGACAAGAAGGCAATAATCTCCCAGCGCGAAGTCGGCGGAGATACCGAGAATTTTGCCTCGGCCCTCAGGCATGCCTTCCGACAGGACCCGGATGTCATCATGATTGGTGAAATTCGAGACCTGGAAACAATGTCTATTGCGCTGACCGCCGCCGACACCGGGCATCTGGTCATCACCACTTTGCACACATTGAATGTGATGGAAACGATTACTCGTATTATTTCATTTTTCCCGCCGCATCAGCACCAGCAGATTCGCCTGCTTCTGGCAGGAACACTCAAAGCGATTGTCTGCCAGCGTCTGTTGACTCGAGCCGATATGCCCGGGCTTGTGCCTGCGCTCGAGATAATGGTCAACACCGGCGCCATTCGCGAGTGCATAATGAACCAGGACAAAACTGTTGATATACCTGAACTGCTTGAGCAAGGACGGGTACAGTACGGTATGCAGAGTTTCGACCAGTCTATTATGCGTCTGTACAAACAGGGGATGCTTACTTTTGAAGAAGCAATGAGCGCGACTACCAATCCTGACGATTTTGATCTCAGATTAAAGGGGATTACCGGCGCGGCCGACCGATGGGACGAAGAGCCATCGGGAAATACGCCCAATGTGCAGGCTCCGGTTCCGCCAAAACAGAATATTGGCGGAAGCACTCGGGATATGCCCGGCGGTTATAGTAAGTACTAATCCGGTTCTCCGGAATTGCCGAAATGACTTTTAATTGGGTACCCCACTGCTTGCGGTGGGGTTTTTTTGTGGTGTCGGGCGGCGGATGCGCCACAAAACTCGGTTGATGTTCCGTTAGGTCTTGCACACATCGAAGATGTGGGTGTGACCTGACGGTTATATGATGCGGGGCAGAAACACCCCGCATGAAGAATAGGGGTATGCTGTGGTGTCTGTCCGCGGCGGCGGACGCGCTACAAGACTTTGATATTTCTCTTCGTGCGGGATGTCTCAGTCGCGTACCAAGTGATCGTCAGGTCACATCTTTGTCTTCGTTACACTCAGCCAAAGCCAAGACCCGACGGAATTGAGAACACCAATAAAAAACCCCCAAGCTAGCGGGTTTTCCAATTTGAACAGTATTGTGCTATAATTTCGAGTGCCGCGTAGATAGTAGAATCCTATTCTTCGTTCTCGTTGCTCTCGGGCGAGGCTTCTCCGCCTTTGTGTCCGGCTTCGCTCGCCTTGTCACGATCATGGGCGAAATTACCGCCGGATTGTTGACCGCCTTTACGTCCTATTTCAGCCATATGCTGGCGGTCCTTACTGACTTCCTCGCCACCTTTGCGGCCTGCTGCCGCGTGTCCTGCTGGGTCCCCATGCCATCCTCGCCCTTGGCCTTTGTTTTTTTCATCCATAAAATTGATTCCTTTCAATATATATGCTCTATTTCCGACCGAAGAAAAACGTCTCTCGGGAGTATGGCCTGTAAACTCAAGAGATATTCATCTGCGGCCCTACACCTTTTGCACAATAATGTACGATTCTTCGTTCCAAAGAACGGCCAGAGTATCAGGAATCTATTGGATTAAGCCGTTTGACGACATGCGAGCATTATTTAATCCTCGCCTTCTCGTTCGCGACGTGTTGGTACGGAATGAATCAATGAACTCTGCTTTTTAAAACGGATTGTCATAGATGGTAACATGTTAACCAGTCAATTTATGTTTTATATTCGGACTTGTTATTTCTTGTAAATCCCAGTATCTTTTTAACTTATTACGCTAATGGATGAAGCCAAGCAAGGGACGAATATTCGCGTATGACAACTATTGAAAATAGACCTTTCACCAAAGTCCTGATTGCAAATCGGGGCGAAATAGCTCTTCGCATTATCCGCGCCTGTCGCGAACTTGGACTTCAGACAGTCGCCGTGTATTCAGAGGCTGACCGTGATGCCCTACATGTCCGATTCGCCGACGAGGATGTTTGTATTGGTCCGGGTCCGGCTAAAGAATCATATTTAGATTTCAAACGAATTATTGCCGCAGCTGAGGTCTGCAACGCCCAGGCGATTCATCCCGGCTATGGCTTTTTGGCCGAGAACGCTGATTTTGCTGAAGTGTGCGAGTCCTGCGGGATCACATTTATCGGCCCGAAATCGCATGCTATCCGCCAGATGGGGGATAAGGCCAAAGCAAAGGAAGTAATGAAACGCGCGGGAGTTCCGATTATCCCCGGCTCCGAAGGCATCGTTCCGACGTATGACGAAGCGGTCACTATTGCAGAAGTAGTTGGATATCCGGTAATTCTTAAAGCCGTGGCGGGCGGAGGCGGCAAAGGAATGCGCATCTGCCGAGATGCCGCAGAGCTCGAACGGGGTTTTCATATAGCCTCCACTGAAGCCGGCAATGCTTTTGGTAACCCCAATTTGTACCTTGAAAAAGTAATCGTCAATCCGCATCACATAGAGATCCAGCTTCTGGCTGACAGTCACGGCAATATCTACCATTTTGGTGAGCGCGACTGCTCGATTCAGCGCAGGCACCAGAAATTGATAGAGGAAACGCCGTCGCCAATTATGACCGAAGACCTTCGTAAACGAATGGGCGATGCCGCAATTAAGGGCGCAAAGATGGTAGATTACCTTGGGGTGGGTACAATCGAATTTCTCTGCGACGATGATTTGAATTTCTATTTTATGGAAATGAATACCCGTATCCAGGTGGAGCATCCGATCACCGAAGAGGCCTACGAAGTCGATCTGGTCAAAGACCAAATCCGAGTCGCTCTGGGCGAAAAACTTATTTATAACCAAGATGAAATCAAGCCGAAATGGGCATCGATTGAAGCGCGTATCAACGCCGAAGATGTTGAAAAGGATTTTCGCCCGACACCGGGCAAGATCGAAGCGATGCACATACCCGGCGGGCCAGGTGTACGGGTGGATAAGGCTGTCTATGCTGGCTATGTCATTCCACCCTATTATGATTCAATGATTGCCAAATTGATTGTCAAAGCGCGAACTCGTGAAGAGGCAATAATTCGACTTTCCGGCGCCTTGAGCGAGTTTATCATACAGGGTGTGCCGACAACAATCGGATTTCATCAGGAAATTTGCCAGCATCCTGATTTCATTGCCGGAAAGTACAACACCGGATTTATCGAGGCGAACTTCAAAAAAGACGGTTCAAAAAAAAAGTCCGTCACGCTCCGACGAGGGGAAGAAAACCCTGAGAGCGACGGTCTTGAGGCCAATGAGACCGAAAACTTGAACACCGAACAGCAGGAACCGGCCACTGTTACAACTTTAACGGATCGAGAATAACTCGGGAGGAGATTGGTGAATATTCCAGCCGATCTGAAATACACAAAAGAACATGAATGGGTTAAAATTAATGGCTCGACTGCGACCATTGGCATTACCGACTATGCCCAGGGAGAACTGGGCGACATAGTTTTTGTTGAATTGCCGGATGTCGGGAAGAAAATCGAGCAGATGAGCAATTTCGGGACGATCGAAGCCGTCAAAGCGGTCTCGGAGCTTTTTTCGCCGGTCAGCGGCAAAGTTCTCGAAATCAATAAGTCTCTCGACGCTGATCCGATGGTTATCAATAGAGACCCATACGGGGGGGGCTGGATGATTAAAGTTGAAGTGAGCAACCTTGCGCAGGTAGAACAATTGCTCAATGCCGACGGTTATAAAAAGATAGTATCGTAAGCGACAAAAAGCGCACAATATAGCAAGTCAGTTGAAATAGGAATAAGGAAAGTCAACAGAAGCTATGTCATTCATTCCGAATACCGATGACGATCGCCGAGCAATGCTCGACAAAATCGGTGTCAAAAATTTCAATGAACTCATCGGGGCCATTCCCGACAGCCTCCGCTTGAATCGACCGCTCGATATTCCTATGCTCTCCGAGATGGAATTGCTGGCCGAGATTGATCAAATTAGTAAGAAAAATTCATCCGAGATCGCCTGCTTCGCTGGTGCAGGAATCTATGACCATTTTATTCCCGCGGCTGAATTTGCGGCCGTCATGCGTCCGGAGTTTATGACGGCGTACACGCCCTATCAGCCCGAGGTCGCGCAGGGGACACTACAGCTAATCTATGAGTTCCAAACCCATATCTGCCGTCTGACAGGGATGGATGTGTCAAACGCCTCACTCTACGATGGCGCCAGCGCTGCCGCCGAAGCCGTTATTTTGGCCTGCGCGGCAACCAAGCGGAAACATATTGTGCTTTCTGAGACAGTCAACCCGATGTACCGCCAAGTTATTGCCACCTATCTTGCGGCGCGCGAAGTCTCGATTGAAACCATCCCGATGAAAGAGGGCTTGACTGATTTCAATCGTTTGCAGGATGCTGTAAATGAAGAAACGGCGTGTGTCATGCTTGGCCAGCCAAACTTCTTTGGCTTGCTCGAAGATATCGAAACTGCAGAGCGCATAATCCATGGAGTTGGCGGCAAACTCATCATGACGGTCGACCCCATTGCTCAGGCATTGCTCAAAACACCCGGCGAATATGGCGCGGATATCGCAGTCGGCGAAGGTCAGCCATTGGGCATTCCAATTTCATTCGGGGGGCCACTGGTAGGGTTTTTTGCTGTAAAAAAAGAACTGATACGCAATCTTCCCGGCAGAATCGCGGCCCGCACAAAAGATGTCGATGGCCGTCCCGGTTTTGTCCTCACTCTCCAAACACGAGAACAGCATATCCGCCGCGATAAGGCGACCTCAAATATCTGCACCAATCAGGCCTTCTGCGCGACTATGGCTACAGCGTATATGAGTCTTTTAGGTAAAACAGGTCTCAAAAAAGTTGCGCTCCTTTCGGCAGAAAAAGCGCAGAGGTTGGCGCGTGGAATTTTTGCGCTGGGTGGATACCGTTCGTATTTTAAAGCCCCGTTTGTTCGTGAATTTGCAGTCGAGACGCCCCGTCCCGCCGCGGAAATTATCTCTGCTCTGGTGGAGCGCGGGGTGCTTCCCGGAGTCGATGCCGGCAGGTGGTTCGGCGGAATGGACAATTGTCTTATTGTCGCAACAACAGAAAAGCGAACTGATGCGGAAATTGACCGGATGGTCTCAGGATTAAAGGAATTGACCTCAAGTGGTGTTTTGTCCCGTATGTAATAATGAATGGGCCGATGAAGCGACAACCTGTCCAATCTGTAAGGAAGAACTTGACGTTGATTCGGAACACGAGAAAGATCAGGAATGGATGTTACTCGGCACAGTCGACGATAAACTTTCTGCGGATTTTGCCCGCGAAGCATTGATGTCGTACAATATACCCGCCGTGGTTATATCCAAGTCCGGCTATTTTGGAGAGATCGGCCTGACATTGAATAGTTTTTATGGCCAAGGTTCATCGCTCTTTGAAATATCAGTCCCCAGCTCCTTCGCCGAGGAAGCATCGGGCATTTTGGAAATGACTGTCGGCGAACGCTGGAAACGAAAGTCCGATAGAGGAGATAAACAATAATGCCCTTTTGTCCGTCATGTTCATACGAGTTTGAACCCACCGTCGGGGTCTGTCCTGATTGCGGCAAAACGCTTGTGGCCCAACCGCTCACACCGACTGTGGCGACATCGCCTGATGACAGCTGGGTCCCCGTTTGCGCCCTCAATGGAAAGCTTAATGCCGAACGGTCCCAGGCAGTTCTGCACTCGGTCAACATACCATCGATGGTTTCATCAATTCATTTGAGCGGTATTCAGGCGCAGGGTATCGACAGCAATGGCATCGACCAAAGCGAGGAGTCAATCGTCCTTATGGTTCCACGTGAGTTTAAGGAAGAAGCCCTCCTCGCGCTTGAGGGATTACTTGGTAAAAATTATCGACATGTACATATTAAAACGGTTTAACCTCTGTGGAAAAGGAGAGCGCGTATGAGCAAACTGACAATGGCAGTTGTTATCGCCGGACTTGTTGTTTTAGCGAGTTCTGCGAGCGCCACGCTTGTATCGGAACCAGGACATGCTTCGTTTTACACGACCATGCCGGAAGCGATAGAGCAGGCGGCGGCAAAGAATCAACCGATTGTACTAAAATTTTTCACCGATTGGTGAGGCTGGTGCAAGGTTATGGACACGGTCGTGTTCGTTGATTCAAATGCAATTGATTTCTTTAACACCCAGATGGTGCTGACCAAAGTAAACGCTGAAGTTGATTCGGCCTTGGCAAAGCATTATCATGTATCTGGGTATCCTACAATTGTGCTGACAGATCAGACAGGCAAGGAAATTGACCGAATTGTCGGGTATTTGGCGACAGAACCTTTCTTGAAAACCCTGACTGATTACAAAAACGGTATCGGGACGCTTGATGACTTGCTCAATCAAGCCAAAACCAAAGAAGATCGCGCCCTCTATTTTGAGATAGCTGACAAATACAAATACCGCGGCGGATCGGTCGAAGCCGAAAGCTGGTACACCAAAGTAATATCTGCAGGAGAGCCGAAAGATACATTGACGGCCAAGTCGCGGCTTGCTATTGCCGATATGTATCGGCGCAGTAAAGATTATGATAAATCGATATCCCTCTTTTCTGCTATTGCCGCCGACTTCAAACAAGGCCCAGCCGCTGAAGAGGCCGACATCATGACAGCTGTTGCATATAGGCAAAAAGGGGATACTACCATGGCGATATCCTCGTTCGAAAAGTTCATGAAAAACCATCCGAATTCCGAAGACACGGCCTATGCCCAGAAACAGATTGCCAAATTGAAAGCGAAACCGACCGAAGAGAAAAAGTAGAGCGAACCTATTTCTTCCACGGCTTAATTGATGAAAGAAGACGAGTGACCGACAAGCAACTGATTTATGATCATTCAATGCCCGGCCGGCAGGGGTATACCCTGCCTGCCGGTGAGCGAACCGAACGCGAGATTCTTGACTCTATTCCTGAAAAGTATCTCCGCGCCGAGGATGCCAATCTGCCCGAGGTCTCAGAACCGCAGGTAATGCGGCATTTTGTGAATCTGTCGGTCAAGAACCATCATATCGACAAAGGCTTCTATCCGCTTGGATCATGCACAATGAAATACAATCCCAAGCTTAACGAAGTCGCGGCAGCGATGCCCGGATTCAGTGCGCTTCATCCCTTGACTCCGGATTTTGCCTCTCAGGGTTCTCTTGAAATCATGTATGAATTGGCTGAAATGCTTGGGGAAATATCGGGCTTTGCAGGAGTCTCGCTTCAGCCCGTTGCCGGAGCGCAGGGAGAGTTTGCGGGACTGCTGATAATGCGTGCCCACCAGCTTCAAAATGGAGGCGAACGGCGATACAAAGTCATCATTCCGGAATCAGCCCATGGCACAAATCCGGCAACAGTGACATCGGTAGGTTTCGAGGTCGTTCAAATTAAGTCAAATGAGCACGGAGTCATCTCTCCCGAGGCAGTGGCCGAAGTCATGGATGAGCATGTGGTGGGGATGATGACAACCAACCCGAATACGCTGGGACTGTTTGAAACTAATATCAAAGAGATCACCCGAATTGTCCATGGCAAGGGCGGTCTTATGTACATGGACGGGGCGAATTTGAATGCTCATATGGGAATCTTTCGTCCGGCTGATATTGGCTTTGATATGATGCATTTCAATCTGCACAAAACGTTTACCATCCCGCATGGCGGAGGCGGACCGGGCGCAGGCGCAATTGGTGTGACTGAGCGGTTGAAAAAATATCTACCGACTCCGGTTGTAGAAAAAGACAACAAAGGCCGCTCTTTCCTTAACTACGACTGCCCTCATTCGATTGGCCGACTCCATGCTTTTTATGGCAATTTTGCCCACATGGTCCGAGCTTACGCCTATATTAAAACTCTCGGCGGCAAAGGACTTCGCGAGGTATCCGAAAATGCGGTCATCAACGCCAATTATCTCAAAGAGCTTTTGCGCAAAGATTATGACCTGCCTTATGATAAACATTGCATGCATGAGTTTGTTATTTCCGGCAACCGCCAGAAAAAGCTTGGCGTGAAAACTTCAGATATCTCAAAGCGTCTGCTGGATTTCGGTGTCCATGCCCCGACTAACTATTTTCCGCTTATCGTTCCCGAAGCGATGATGATTGAGCCGACCGAAACCGAGAGCAAAGAGACGCTTGATGATTTCGCCGGGTTTATGGAACAGATTGCCCGTGAGGCGGAGACCGACCCCAAAAAAGTCACCTTGGCGCCCTTTACGACACCCGTGCGGCGTCTCGATGAATCGACTGCGGCGCGGATGCTCGATGTGAATTATCAGGGATAATTGCGGTTGAAACTGAATTGAACCGGCCTTCCTCGTGTGAAAGGCCGGTTTTTTTAAGTAAGATATTATGTGACAACAAACCATTCTATGCTTTTCCTCAACCATTTGACATTCCGCTATCCCAAATCTGACAAAGATTCTCTGTCAGATATTTCCCTGACCTTCCGGCCCGGCGAGTCGGTTTGTGTGATGGGCGCAAACGGCTCGGGTAAATCAACACTGATTAAAGCAATCGCTGGGCTGTTAAGTATAGATTCGGGCATGATTTTCATCACACATCAGCGGGCAGGGGGCGATAAGGATTCAACAGACAGGGGTCAAATTGCCGTACTTTTCCAGAATCCGGACAATCAGATGGTTGCTGTTACAGTCGAGAAAGAACTCGCCTTTGGACTTGAAAATCAAGCGATGACTTTTAGTGAAATGCATGAAAAAGTGTTGGATACCGCCCAACAATTTGGGATTTCTCATCTATTTAGTCGTCACACATCGCAGTTGTCAGGTGGTGAAAAACAGCGTGTGGCCTTGGCGTCGGTGATGATAACTGATCCGGCTATTTTGCTGTTGGATGAACCGGACTCGTTTCTTGACATCAAAGGGCGCGAGATTTTAGACGAGCAGTTGCGCAGTTTGCGTGCGCGGAATCCAAATCTTATTGAACTGCGGATTACGCAGTCGCTCGACACTGCTCGCGGATATTCGAGGCTTGAAATCCTGGATGCGGGGCGTGTGGCCGCAGATGGCAAACCTGAGGTGATATTGAATGACAGCGAAATGCTTAAAAGAATAGGGCTCCTCGCAGATGTCCCAAACCAAAATATTCCGGCCCCGACAATTTCGTTTCTGGTTAAGCGGCAAAACACAAAAATTACCGCCGCCAAACTTCACCATCTCTCTTTTGCGTTTCTTAACAGTCCGGAACTGTTTTCAGCTATTAATTTTTCATTTGAGACAGAAAACGTTACCGGCCTGCGAGGAAGTACCGGAAGCGGAAAGAGCACCTTGGCTCTGCTTCTGACAGGTCTTCTGAAACCGAATACAGGAAGCGTCCAAATTCATACGCTAACCGCAGAGAAAGAACAAACTATCGTTGATCCGCGAATTATTGGGATGGTTTTTCAACAGCCTGAAAAAATGTTCTGCATGTCGACCTGCCGCGACGAGGTTTCTTTCGGGCCTATAAATCTCGGCATGACACTTAGTTATGTTGAGTTGAGGCATCTTTTTGAATTGGTTGGTTTGGATTATGATACGCTAGCGGAGCGCGACCCGCATACGTTGTCAGCCGGAGAGAAGCGGCGGCTCGCCTTTATCAGCATTTTGTCCATGTCACCGCAGTTCATAATATTCGATGAACCGACATCTGGATTGGACGCGAATGCAATCCAGCTTTTTTGTGCCTTGTCCAACCATTTGAAGCGAATCGATATCGGTCAGCTGATTATCAGCCACGATGAAATGTTTCTGCAGAATATCGCGGATAAGATTGTGGATATAGAAGCGGTCAAGCGCGGAACCCAGTATTGAAATTCGTGCGATTCGCTGCGCCGGCCGTCTCGTACTGGTAGGGCGGGTGTGATCTTGCCCTGAAATAATGGAGAGTTTTCTAAGGTTATTTGTTTATGAGTTCAAAGTCAACCGGACTGATATACTTCAGGCTCGAATGACGTCTGAC